>NZ_JAPVYY010000001.1:0-294045 GCF_041432105.1 Streptococcus sp. 27098_8_148
CTGCATGACCTCTTTTACTATGATTGGCGCGAGACCAAGTTTACGAAAAGTCACGCCTGGATCCATCCCCGCATTGCCGTGAGAAATGCACGAAAGATCACAGATCTCAATGCCAAGGAAGAAGACATCATTATTAAACATATGTGGGGTGCTACCCTTGCCCCGCCTCGCTACAAAGAATCCTTCGTAGTGACGATGGTGGATAAATACTGGGCTGTTAAGGAAGCTTCAGAACCTTGGCGTAAAAAGATGGCCAAAAGGAGATTTTTTCATCGAAAAATGTTAAAATCATAGTAAACAAATTTGAAAGGAACTTGTTTATATGTATAATGATTCAGTAATCCAAGAACAAAGTGGATTGAATGCTTTTTATAACAAAGTCTACTCATTAGTTGGGATCGGTGTTGGGATTTCAGCCCTTGTGTCTGGTCTTATGATGACGGTCTTTCAAGATTTCTTCGTTCAAATCTTGACAACAGCACCAATGGTTTACTATGCAGCAGTGGTTGTAGAATTGATCTTGGTCTTTGTTGCAAGTGGGAAGGCTGTTAAAAATAGCCCGTCTGCTCTTCCGATCTTCTTGATCTACTCAGCTTTGAATGGCTTTACCTTGAGCTTTATCATTGCTCGCTACATGCAAGCAACTGTCTATAAGGCTTTCTTGGTCAGTGCCTTGATGTTTATTGTCATGGGAGCTATCGGACGCGTCGTGAAAAAAGACCTGTCTGGTATGGGACGTGCCTTGATGGGAGTCTTGATCGGTGTGATCATCGCTTCTGTTGTGAACATGTTCTTGAGAAGTTCTGGAATGGACTATATCTTGAGTATTATCTCTGTCTTCCTCTTTGCAGGATTGACAGCTTGGGATAACCAAAAGATTCGCTATGTCTATGATCAAACAAATGGTCAACCTGCTACAGGTTGGGCAGTAGCGATGGCTTTGGAACTTTATCTTGACTCTATCAACCTCTTTATCAGCCTTCTTCGTATCTTCGGAAGAAACGACTAATCAAAGAGCAATTGAGCTGGGGCAGTTGCCTCGGCTTTTTTTGTCTTCCGACTTGTGCTATACTAATAGTGACTAAAGTATAGAAATGAGCGCTTATGAAAACACCTTTTGTAACCCGTGAACAATTAGAAAGCCTGACCCAAAAATTTCCGACCCCTTTCCATCTCTATGACGAAGCAGGAATTCGTGAAACAGCGCGTGCCCTCCATCAAGCTTTTGCTTGGAATGAAGGATTTAAGGAATATTTTGCCATCAAGGCGACTCCTAACCCATCGATCCTAAAAATTTTGCAAGAAGAGGGCTGTGGAGTTGACACGGCCAGCTATGTCGAATTGTTGATGGCAGATAAACTGGGCTTTAGTGGAAAAGAAATCATGTTTTCTTCTAACAACACGCCAGCTGATGAATTTGTCTATGCTAGAGAATTAGGGGCAACGATCAATCTGGACGCCTATGAAGACATTGCTTTCTTGAAGTCTGTGACCAGCATCCCCAAGGTTATTTCTTGCCGCTATAATCCTGGTGGAGTTTTTGAACTGGGAACCGATATTATGGACAATCCTGAAGAAGCCAAGTTTGGAATGACCAAGGAGCAATTGATTCAAGCCTTTATTGAGTTGAAAGAACTAGGTGTGGAAGAGTTTGGTATTCACGCTTTATTGGCTTCTAATACTGTATCCAACGACTACTATCCAGAGTTAGCGCGTCAACTTTTTGAATTGGCAGTAGAAGTCGTCGAGAAAACAGGTGTCCACTTGGGCTTCATCAACCTCTCTGGTGGAGTTGGGGTCAATTACAAGCCAGAACAAGAACCAAATGATATTGACATTATTGGGGAAGGTGTGCATCGCGTTTTTGATGAGATTCTCAAACCAGCAGGACTTGGTCATGTGAAAATCTATACCGAGCTTGGTCGCTTTATGCTGGCTTCACACGGCCTCTTGGTAACCAGAGTGACGCATAAAAAGAAAACCTACCGGACCTATGTGGGTGTCGATGCTTCAGCTGTGAATCTTCTTAGACCGGCTATGTACGGTGCTTATCACCATATCACCAATATGGATCGTCCAGAGGAACCGACTGAAGTGGTCGATGTCGTGGGAAGTCTCTGTGAAAATAACGATAAATTTGCGAAACAACGTGAATTACCCGTGACGGAGATTGGAGATTTACTTGTGATCCATGACACCGGAGCCCATGGATTTTCAATGGGCTATCAGTACAATGCTAAGTTGCGTTCAGCAGAAGTTTTGCTTCAAGAAGATGGGCAGGCCCGTTTGATTCGTCGAGCAGAAAAACCAGAAGATTATCTTGCGACACTCTACGGCTTTGACATTGAAAAATAAGCGATTGTCTGATATAATGATAGTTATGTAAAAATAATGGATCGGAGAAAATTATATGAATCTCTTTTTAGGAATTTTGTTGATTATTTTAGCTTTCTTTGGTGGGATGGTTGCAGGAATGTTCTTGCTTCGTCGTCAATTTGAAAAAGAATTTGCATCAAACCCACGTTTGAATGTTGAAGCAGTTCGTACGCTTTTAGGAGCGAGTGGCCAACGCCCAAGCGAAGCAAAAGTTCAACAAGTCTATCGCCAAATTGTGAGCCAACAAAAATCAGCAATGGCGAAAAACAAGAAAAAATAAGAGTGGGGCAATCTCACGATAATAAATGAGAGGGGCTTGGAGGAATTTCTTAGTCCCTCCTTTTGGAAGGAAGAGATATGGATAACCGACCGATTGGTTTTTTAGATTCTGGAGTAGGGGGCCTGACTGTTGTCCGCGAATTGCTCCGTCAGCTTCCTCACGAAGATGTCGTCTATATTGGAGATTCAGCGCGTGCACCTTATGGTCCTAGACCAGCAGACCAAATTCGCGAGTATACTTGGCAGATGGTGAACTTCCTTCTGACCAAAAATGTCAAGATGATTGTCTTAGCCTGTAATACAGCGACTGCAGTGGTTTGGGAAGAAGTCAAGGAGAAACTCGATATTCCTGTTTTGGGAGTGATCTTACCCGGAGCTTCTGCAGCCATTAAATCGACGACCCATCAAAAAATTGGGGTCATTGGGACACCGATGACGGTTTCTTCTGGAATTTATAAAGAGAAGATTCAAAGTCTAGCACCAGACATGGAAGTCAGCAGTTTAGCTTGTCCCAAGTTTGTTCCTTTAGTGGAATCAAACGAGTTGGCATCCAGTGTGACCAAAAAGGTGGTTTACGAAACCCTAAAACCACTAGTTGGAAAGGTTGATACCTTAGTCTTGGGATGCACCCATTATCCCCTTTTAAAACCGATCATTCAAAATGTTATGGGACCGGATGTCAAATTGATTGATAGTGGGGCAGAGTGTGTTCGGGATATCTCCGTTTTATTAAACTATTTTGAGCTCAATAAGAGTCGCGAACTCTTAGAGCAGACCCACCGCTTTTATACAACTGCAAATGCCAATAGCTTTGCAGCGATTGCCGAAAAATGGCTAGAACGTTCAGTGAATGTGGAGCATGTAAATTTATGAGTGACAAACTATTTGAATACAAAGATCCCCAAGAATGGTATATTGCCCAATGGGGAGAAGATGCAGACTACAACCAATTTAGTCAAGTGCCTGCGGAAGCTTCCACTCTGTTAGATCAGCTGGAACTTCTCTTTGCCAAGGATCCTGAAGGATTCCCTCTCAATCTATCGGTGATGCGCTATGGTTCAGCCTTTCGTTTTCTGACCTTTTTGACCGAAATCTTGAATGAAGTCAAGGGAAGAGCTTTTGAAATAGTACAGCGTCAAGGAGCCTTGCTCTTGGTTGAAAAAGGGAAATTGCTCTATTTGCATTTGCCAAGTGATGGGGTGGATTTGGAAGCCTTCTTGGGTCAAGACAAGGTCAAAGATACGATTCTTATTGCGACTCGAAATGAGGGAAAAACCAAAGAATTCCGTAATATGTTTGAAAAGCTGGGCTTTGAAGTGGAAAATCTCAATCAATACCCAGAGCTTCCAGAAGTCGAAGAGACAGGTCTGACCTTTGAAGAGAATGCCCGCCTAAAAGCTGAAACGATTGCAGAGCTAACTGGGAAAACAGTCTTAGCAGATGATTCAGGTTTGAAGGTAGATATCTTGGGAGGCTTACCAGGAGTTTGGTCAGCTCGCTTTGCGGGAGTTGGTGCGACAGATGCGGAAAACAATGCGAAATTGTTGCACGAATTGGCCATGGTTTTTGACTTGAAAGATCGTTCAGCTCGGTTCCATACGACCTTGGTGGTTGCAAGACCAGGCAAGGAAAGCCTAGTGGTGGAGGCAGATTGGCCAGGGTATATTAATTTTGAGCCCAAAGGGGAACACGGCTTTGGCTATGACCCTCTCTTCTTAGTTGGGGAAACGGGCCGTGTTGCTGCTGAATTAACGCTAGAAGAAAAAAATACACAATCACATCGTGCTTTAGCTGTTAAAAAGTTATTGGAGGTATTTCCATCATGGCAAAGCAAACAATCATCGTTATGAGTGACTCACATGGAGACCGCTCCATTGTTGAAGCTATTAAAGAAAAATACCTAGGCCAGGTCGATGGGATCTTTCACAATGGGGATTCTGAACTAAAAAGTGATGATCCTGTCTGGAAAGGGATCCACGTTGTCCAAGGAAATATGGATTTTTATGATGGCTATCCGGAACGCTTGGTGACCCAACTAGGGCCAACACGGATCATCCAGACCCACGGACATCTTTTCCAGATCAATTTTAGTTTTCAAAAATTGGATTTGTGGGCCCAAGAGGAGGAAGCAGATATCTGTCTATACGGCCACCTTCATATCCCAGATGCTTGGAAGGAAGGAAGAACCCTCTTTGTGAATCCTGGATCCGTTAGCCAACCTCGTGGTCTGATTCGCGAGTGTTTGTATGCCAAGATAGAGATTACCGATTCGAACTTCAAGGTAGAGTATTATACGCGAGATCATGAATTGTACCCTGAATTGACAAAGGAGTTTAGCAGATGATAGCAAAGGAATTTGAACGTTTCTTGCTGGCGCAGGAAGAGACGTTCTTAACTCCTGCCAAAAATTTAGCGGTCTTGATTGATACCCACAATGTAGACCATGCGGTCTTGCTGTTGAGCCAGATTAGCTATAGTCGCATCCCGGTAGTGACGGATGAACGCAAGTTTGTGGGGACGATCTCCCTAACGGATATTCTATCTTATCAATTGAAACACGAGATTCCTGAGGAGACTTTTGCTTCGATGGATATCGTAGACGTTGCAAAGAAGGAGGTCGGGGTCATCGGCTTAGACTTCAATTTGACAGAAGTCCTTCACAAGTTGGTGGATGACTCCTTCTTATCAGTGGTGGATGAAGAAGGTTATTTCCAAGGGATTATTACTCGGAAATCTATCCTCAAAGCCATCAATTCGCTGATGCATAATTTTTCAAATGAATACGAGATGATTCCAAAATGAAAGAATTTATTGCAAGTTTTATTGATCAAAAAGAACTAAGTGAAAATTCTCAGTCAGCCTATTTCTATGATTTGGACCAATTTATTGAATCAATTCATGGAAAAGTGACGCCGACGAATTTGAGAATTTACCAAGCTTCGATTAAAGATTTTAAACCGGCGGTTCAAAAACGAAAATTATCCGCTGTTAACCAATTTTTATATTATTTGTATCAAGAACGCTTTATTTCTGAATACCATCGTTTGGTCTTGCCTAAAATTCAACCGGCCAAGATCCATGATCGTGAATTGTTGGATCTGACCCATTTTTGGGAAGAATCAACTAACCCACAGGGACGCTTGATGGCCTTATTGATTCTGGAGATGGGCTTATTGCCAAGTGAGATCCTCCAAGTCAAGGTCGAAGATATTCAGCTGGACTTTCATGTCATTCGAGTGGGCAAAGATGGCCAAAAACGGGTTTTAAAAGTTCCAGAGCCTTTACTGGATGAGTTGCAACTCTTCCTCGATGGTGTCTATCTCTTTGATAATAAAGGAAAATCTTACTCCCGTCAGTGGGGATTCCGACAGTTAGAAGCCTTCTTGATCGAAAAAGGCAACCAAGACCTTTCGGCCCAATCAATTCGTGAGCAGTATATTTTGAAACAACGTGAACTCGGTGTGGATCTCTTTAGTATTGCGCGTGAATTGGGCCTAAAAACCATGGTGACATTAGAAAAATATAAATAATGGATATTAAAATAAAAGATTTTGAAGGGCCTTTGGACCTCTTGCTCCACTTGGTCTCTAAATACCAGATGGATATCTATGAGGTCCCCTTGATTGAGGTGATTGAACAGTACCTGGCTTATCTGGCGACTCTCCAGGCTATGAAACTAGAGGTAGCAGGGGAATACATGCTGATGGCTAGTCAACTAACCCTGATCAAGAGTCGTAGACTTCTTCCTAAGGTCGCAGAGGAGATGGATGAAGCAGAGGATCTAGAGCAGGACCTCCTTTCTCAATTGGAAGAGTACCGTACTTACAAGCAATTAGGAGAGTTGATGGCCTCGCAGCACGAGGAGCGCGCCCTCTATTATTCGAAACCAAAGATGGAATTGGTCTATGACGATACCGAATTACTTCATGATCGCACCACGGTGGATCTCTTCTTGGCTTTCTCAAAACTATTGACGAAGAAAAAAGAAGAATTCCGCCAGAACCATACAACCATTGTCAAGGATGAATACAAGATTGAGGATCTGATGGACCAGCTGCGTCACCGATTCCACGATCGCTCACAAGTTCTCTTACAGGACTTGTTTCTAGAAGCAGCGGATCTCCAAGAGGTCATTACCCTATTTCTTGCAACCCTTGAATTGATCAAGATCCAAGAGGTCACAGTGGTACAGGATACGGCTTTCGGAGAAATTTACTTAAATAGGATTGAACATGAGCAAATTAGCTGAAATTGAAGCACTCTTATTTGTAGCGGGTGAAGAGGGAATTACTGCCAGACAAATCGCAGATCTTCTCTCTTTACCCCCAACAGGTGTGGTGCAAAGTTTAGAAAAATTGGCCCAAAAATACCAGGAGGATACAGGTACGAGTCTGTGTTTGATGGAGACAGCTTCCCGTTATAAATTGGTGACAAAGGCAGACTACGCTTCGGTTTTACGAGACTATTCTAGAACGCCTATGAACCAAAGTTTGTCTCGGGCTGCCCTTGAAACCTTGTCAATTATTGCTTATAAGCAACCGATCACCCGCGTGGAGGTCGATGATATTCGAGGTGTCAATTCCAGTGGTGCTATTACCAAACTACTGTCATTTGATCTGATCCGCGAAGACGGAAAAAAAGAAGTCCTCGGGCGTCCTAATTTGTATGTCACGACGGAGTATTTTTTGGATTATATGGGGATCAATCATTTGGAGGAATTGCCAAAGGTTGAGGAAGTGGACATCGATCCAGAAGAAGGTCAATTATTTTCAGAGAGAACAGAGGAACTAGATGAGAATTAACAAATATATTGCCCATGCAGGCGTGGCTAGTCGTCGCAAGGCCGAAGAACTGATCAAGCAAGGCTTGGTGACGGTCAATGGCCAAGTTGTGCGTGAATTAGCGACTATCATTAAAACCGGTGATCAGGTTGAAGTAGAAGGGACTCCAATCTATAACGAAGAAAAGGTCTATTATCTTTTAAATAAGCCACGTGGCGTCATCTCTAGTGTATCAGATGATAAAGGGCGGACAACAGTCGTTGACCTTTTATCTCAAGTACCAGAGCGCATCTACCCAGTGGGACGTTTGGACTGGGATACATCTGGTGTCTTGATTTTGACCAATGATGGTGATTTTACAGATGAGATGATTCACCCGCGCAATGAAATTGATAAGGTCTATGTGGCGCGTGTCAAAGGGATTGCCAATAAGGAAAACTTGCGTCCCTTGACGCGAGGGGTGACCATTGATGGAAAGAAAACCAAGCCAGCGACTTACGAGATCTTAAAAGTGGATGTTGAAAAGAACCGTTCAGTGGTTCAGTTGACCATTCATGAAGGGCGCAACCACCAGGTCAAAAAGATGTTTGAAGCTGTAGGACTTTTAGTGGACAAACTCTCTCGAACCCAGTTTGGAAACCTAGATGTCTCAGGACTTCGTCCGGGTGAATACCGTCGCTTGAACAAAAAAGAAATCAGCCAGTTGCACAATCTAGCAGTGACTAAATCTAAAAAAGCATGAAAAAAATCCTGATTACTATGGTCAGAGGCTATCAAAAATGGATCTCTCCCATATTTCCGCCTTCTTGTCGCTTTCAACCGACCTGTTCCAATTATATGATCCAAGCGATTGAACGTTTTGGTGTGAAAGGTGTCTTGATGGGGATTGCCAGGATTCTACGTTGCCATCCTGGAACCAAAGCAGGACCAGACCCCTTGCCAGACCATTTTAGTCTGAAGCGAAATGAAGAATCAAAATAGGCCGATCGCAAATAAACAGAAACGAGGCTGGGACAAAAGTCCTAGCCTCTCAATTATTTTTGGATTGTCGAGCAAGACGCAGTGGTTGAGTGGGCTCTACTACGCTGATTTCATCAGCTTTTACAGCCCTACTCAACTGTGCGGAGGTGGGACGACGAAATCGAATTCTAACGAATGACCGATTTCTGTCCCACTCTCGTTGATTTTGTACAAGAGTTGTCTATCAGCGTTTAGACCACGTTTTAGGGAGGAAGAGAAGAATCATTGGATAGATTTCAAGCCGTCCGGCAATCATGGCTAAGGAAAGTAACAGTTTTGAAATCGGACTAAAGATGGAGAAGGTTTGACCTGTTCCAATCATAGGTCCAATGTTGTTGAAACAACTAAAGACAGCGCTGACAACCGTCATGAAGTTATTATTGTCTAGACTGACTACAAAGAGCAAGCCGATTGTGATAAAACTGTATATTGTAAAGTACTTGAGGATCTGATGCTGTGTATCCTTATCCAATACCGTATCATTGACATGCAAGGTTAGAACGCGATTCGGAGACAAGGTCGAAAGAACCTGATTTTTTGCGATTCGCCATAAGGTCAAGCACCGAATGACTTTAAGCCCCCCAGCGGTCGATCCAGCAGAACCACCGATGACCATCAGCATCAAGAGGATGAACTGAGAAAAGAGAGGCCATTTTTCCGTCGTTCCATAACCAAAACCGGTGGTGGTGATGATATTGGACACTTGGAAGAAGGAAATCTCAAAGCTCTTCGCAACATTAGCATAGAGATGAAGGCAATTGTAGGCAATCAATACGCTAGATAGGATTACAATAGTGATGTAGGTCCGCAATTCCTCATCTTTAAAGAAGGCCTTGAATTTTCGGATCATGAGGAAGTAGTAGAGGTTAAAGTTAACCCCAAAGACCAAGACCCCGATACTGACCAAATAGGTGATCAAACTACTATTGTAGTGGGCAATCCCATCGTTAAAGACAGTAAAGCCCCCAGTACCAGCTGTCCCCATGGCGATGACAAAACTATCATACAGGGGCATGCCAGCAAGGAAATAAAGAACCACAAAGAGGAAGAACAAACCCAAGTACAAGAAGTAGAGAATTTGAGCCGTGTTTTTTAATTTGGAAACGACCTTGCCAAACACTGGACCAGGAACCTCTGCCTTCATGACTTCCAGGTGGCTGTTCTTGTTATTGTCCATAATTGCAAGGGCGAAGACCAATACTCCCATCCCCCCTATCAAGTGGGTAAAACTACGCCAAAAGAGGAGAGAGTGGCTGAGGACACCCACATCGTCTAAAATCGTTGCCCCTGTTGTTGTAAAGCCGGAGCTGACTTCAAAGAAGGCATCGATAATGTTTGGAATTTGGCCCGAAAAGACAAAGGGAAGGGCACCAAAGAAGGACCATAGGATCCAACAAAGTGCTACAATCAGGACTCCTTCCTTAGCATAGATGTGAAAATCCTTTGGTTTGTGAAAACTACCAAGGAGGCCAAACGCAAGTAGGATGGCCATGGTTGCTCCAATAGAGACAAAGACTTTGGCAGGTTCCCGATAGATTGCAGCGACCACTAGGGGAACGATTAGGAGACCTGCCTCGATTAAGAGGAGTTTGGATAAGAGGTAACGAATCATGCTTCTATTCATCAGGCTTACCTCTCAAGTAGATCGTAGATTTTAGTGACATTTTGAATCAAGGTGGTCACGATAATCCGATCCCCTACCATCAAACGGTCATCTCCATTTGGGAAAATAGCTTTGCCGTCTCGAATAATGGCAGCGATCAAAACGCCCTTCTTCAATTTCAATTCAGAGAGGGGATATTGGGTTAGTTTGTTGTCTTCCTTAATTTGGAACTGCAAGGTTTCAATCCGGCCGTTTGCGACATGGTGCAAGGCTTCTAGGTTTGAGAACTGTGCATTGTAGCGCCCGCGAATAAAGTGCATAATGGTGTCTACAGCGATGCGTTTTGGAGTGACAATACTGGTCATATCCTGATCGCCAATGATCTCCAACAGACTGGTTCGGTTGACTTTGGTAATGTTCTTTTTGACTCCGACAGAATCCAAGAACATGGAGGTGATGATGTTTTCTTCATCGACCCCTGTCAAAGTAGCCACAGCATCAAAGTTATTGGCACTCTCTTCTAAAAGAATGTCTTTAGCGGTTCCGTCTCCATGGACGACATAGAGGTCAGGGAATTCTTGGCTAAAGAATTCAGCTCGTTCGCGATTGACTTCGATGACCTTGAGATCGATTTTGCGACGCACATCCTGGAGAATATTGAGTAGATAGTAGGCAATTTTTCCGGCACCAATCATCATCATGCTCTTAATGACTTGAGGTCGGACATTGTTGTGGAAGAGAACGATCTCGATCCTATTTCCTGTCACGAAAATCTTGTCTTGAGGTTGCAAAACAAAGTCTCCATTTGGAATCGTGAGTTCATTGCCACGCTCGATCGCACAAACAATGACATTTCCGTATTTCTTTCGGAATTGGGATAGGCTCATATTGCAGAGATTGCTATCTGGCTTGATCTTAAATTCCATCAAGGCAACACGGCCGTTTGCAAAATGCTCCACAGAAAGGGCATTTGGGAAGTCAATGATATTAGCAATATAACGAGCTGTCAGCAATTCAGGATTGACAACCAGGGAGAAGCCCAAGATATTTTTTTCCTTGAAGTAGGAATTGGAATATTCCGGATTTCGCACCCGAACGATGGTTTCTTTGGCTCCCATTTTTTTAGCTAAAACAGCAGAAACCATGTTCACTTCGTCGTACTCGGTCATGGAAATGAAGATATCGCAGTCTTCAACATCTGCTTGCTCCAAGATCTTGAAGTTTGCGCCATTTCCTAAAATCCCAATGATATCAAACCGTTTGGTAATATGGTTGAGAACGGATTCGTCTTTTTCGATCAAAATAACATCGTGGTTTTCAGCAACGAGAGAACGACAAAGGGCCGTTCCGACCTTTCCTCCACCAACAACAATAATTTTCATAGATTACCTCCAGAGTATGCTTCTATCATACTCTATTTTCAAGAAAAATTCATCTATTTTAAGGACTTTCTGGAGGAATTATACCAAGCTAATAACAAGTGGGAAAAATTGTTAAAATAGAAGAATGAGGAGGAATCGAAAACTTTGATATAGTTTCTTAAAAAAATCTAAAAAAACTATTGACAGGAGCTTCAAAAGTGATATACTTAAGAGGTACCTTCGTTGATTTACCTCAAACCTGTTGTGAGTTAAGTTAATGAAGCTGTAACCACGCTGTTTGCTGAGCTTGACTCCGGGCAGTGTGGCTATTTTTTTATCAGAAAGAGATCGAGTATGAATATTGAAGAACTAGACTACCAAGAGTCAGCGGCTCAAAACCACATCGTCTTGTTCCAACCTCAGATTCCGCAAAATACGGGCAATATTGCACGGACTTGTGCGGCAACCAATTCCCCCTTACATATTATTCGTCCCATGGCTTTTCCGATCGATGATCGCAAGATGAAGCGAGCAGGACTCGATTACTGGGACAAGCTGGATGTCCGTTTCTATGATAGCTTAGAAGAGTTTATGGAAGCAGCGCGTGACGGTCAGGTGCACTTGGTGTCTAAGTTTGCAAATCAGACCTATTCGGATGTTTCTTATCAGGATGGGAAGTCCCATTATTTCTTGTTTGGACGCGAGGATAAAGGTTTGCCGGAAGATTTTATGCGCCAGCACGAGGAGAAGGCCATTCGCATTCCGATGAATGATGAGCATGTCCGTAGTTTAAATGTCTCCAATACTGTCTGCATGATTGTCTATGAGGCACTCCGCCAGCAAGGTTTTAAGGGGCTGGAGTTGAGCCATCGTTATGAGCACGACAAGCTCAAATAAGAACGAAAATTAAAACCCGAACGATGTAATCCATGACGTTACAAAAACTTGCCTAGGCAAGTTTTTTTTGTTATCATAAAAGGGTCTTCAGGGCAGGGTGTAATTCCCGACCGGCGGTGACTTTTACTAGGAAATGTTCTTTTCCATACTCTAAAAGAAGTCCGCGAGCGCAAGCTGATGTGGTGTGACTCCACAACCGACAGTATAGTCTGGATGGGAGAAGACGAGAGACGAATAGACTGACAGCTATTCTGATCTGTTTAGAGCTGATGCATGGAAATGGAACGTTAGGGTCTAAGACTGACTAACGGCATGTTTCGATGGAGACCAGCTAAAGTAACTAGAATAGTTTCTAGTTTAAGCTTTGTTTAAATAGTTTAGAGTAGAATGATGGGGTAGACGTCTTTCCAGCTTCTCTAATTTTTAAAAAATTGGAGGAACCTGTTATGACAAATACACGTAAACTGACCCTAGTGGCTGTTTTATCCGCTTTATCTTTTATTTTGATGTTCTATCAATTTTCTTTCTTGATAGATTTCTTCAAAATTGATTTGAGTATCATCGCCATTTTGTTGGCCTTGGTCCTATTGGATTTTAAAAGTGCCGTTTGGGTAACCTTGATCCGATCTGTTCTTAAGTTAGCCCTTAATAATAAGGGGCTTGAAACCTTGATCGGATTACCAATCAATATCATTGGAGTTCTTGTTTTTGTCCTTGCTTTTGCATGGATTTGGAACAAGGAACGGACCCATGGTCGATTTGTTCTGGCAATGATTGTTGGAACGATCAGCTTGAGTATCACGATGGTATTGGTGAACTATGTCTATGCAATCCCTTTGTATGCTCGTTTTATGAACTATGATATTTCGAAAACACTAGGGCTTGTCCACTATTTAGCCGCAATGGTTGCACCGTTTAACCTGATCGAAGGAGTGATTTGGGCCATCGCATTTGGGTTGATCTATACCTTATTGCAACCGATTTTGAAAAAATATGAAAAATAAACAACAACATTGGGCGAGGGCAAGCTTCGCCCTTCTCATTTTTGTCATTCTTGGGTATGTGATTCGCTTTTACCCGCAACAATTAACAGGCTTTGATAGCACGATTCAATCTGCTATTCGAGGCGATCTGCCTGCAACACTGACGGCCTTCTTTACCAAGGTGACCCATGTCATGGATACCAAGATCATTGTCATCTGGGTGGGGCTTCTGCTGGCGGTTTTTGCCTATAAGAAGTGGTACAGTGAGGCCCTCTTCCTTGGGAGCAATCTGGTATTGACTGCTCTTTTGGTTCTTCTTCTAAAGAATATCTACCAGAGACCGAGACCAAGTATTCTTTATCTAGTAGAGGAAAAAGGCTTTTCTTTCCCGAGTGGTCATTCACTGGCGTCTACTCTTGTTTTGGGAAGTTTGATCATCATCATCAGCCAACATGTAAAAAATAAAACAGCCCGCTATTGCCTTCAAGGCTTGCTGGTTCTGGGAATCGTGACCATTGTGGTTTCCCGCGTTTATGTCGGGGTCCACTACCCATCAGACGTTCTCGGCAGTATGATTTTGGGTCTCGCTGTCTTACAGTTTGAGTATCCCTTGTATGATCGCTTGCGATTTCAATGGCGCTTTACAGGTAAGCAAAAATAAGCATCTAACAACTAGGAGTTGAACTCGCGTTTTGAGTTCGACTCTTTTTTTGCTATAATGAAGGGTATGAAATCCTACAATACCTTGAATGATTATTATCGAACCCTATTTGGAGAAAAGACTTTTAAAGTCCCTATTGATGCAGGCTTTGATTGTCCCAATCGAGACGGAACAGTCGCCCATGGTGGCTGTACTTTTTGTACGGTCTCGGGTTCAGGAGATGCCATTGTGGCCCCAGAAGCTCCGATTCGAGAACAGTTTTACAAAGAGATTGATTTTATGCATCGGAAATGGCCAGATGTGAAGAAGTACCTGGTCTATTTTCAAAATTTCACCAATACCCACGATAAAGTGGAAGTCATTCGAGAGCGGTATGAACAGGCCATCAATGAACCAGGAGTGGTAGGAATCAACATTGGTACGCGTCCGGACTGTTTACCAGATGAGACCTTAGCCTACCTAGCAGAGCTGACAGAGCGCATGCATGTGACGATCGAGTTGGGGCTTCAGACGACTTATGAAGCGACTTCTGAATTGATCAATCGGGCCCATAGTTATGATCTCTATGTTGAAACAGTCAAGCGTATTCGCAAACGGGTCCCCAAGGCAGAGATCGTATCCCATTTGATCAATGGCCTTCCTGGGGAGACGCATGAGATGATGGTGGAAAATGTTCGCCGTTGTGTGACCGATAATGAAATTGATGGCATCAAGTTACACCTCTTGCATTTGATGACCAATACACGGATGCAACGGGACTATCATGAAGGACGACTTCAACTCATGAGCCAGGAGGAGTATGTCAAGGTCATCTGTGACCAGTTGGAGATCATCCCCAAACACATTGTCATCCACCGGATTACAGGGGACGCGCCAAGGGATATGTTGATTGGCCCTATGTGGAGCCTCAACAAATGGGAAGTCCTAAACGCCATTGAAACTGAAATGCGTCGGCGTGGAAGTACCCAAGGATGTAAGCTAGAAGAAAAGGAGACTGCTGATGCTTCGACCACTTGAAATGGCCCATCAATTTTTAGCAGAAGTCATCACCAAAGAAGATGTGGTGGTGGATGCGACCATGGGAAATGGACATGATACGGCCTTTTTAGCCCAACTTGCAGGCCAGGTCTATGCCTTTGATATTCAAGAACAAGCACTTGTAAATACCCGAGAACGATTGGAAAAGTTGGGTCTTCAACATGTCCGGTTGATTTTGGATGGCCACCAGCATGTGGACCAATATGTGGAGACCCTCAAAGCAGCTATTTTTAATCTGGGGTATCTGCCATCTGCAGATAAGTCGGTCATTACTCTTCCTGCTACCACGATTGAAGCGATGGAGAAAATCTGTGCTCGCCTAGAAAAAGGTGGGCGAATGGCTATTATGATCTATTATGGTCATGAGGGAGGAGACATCGAGCGTGATGCAGTGCTGGACTTTGTTAGTCAGCTTCCTCAAAAAGACTATACAGCGACCATCTACCGGACACTGAATCAAGTGAATCAGCCACCGTTTTTGGTCATGATCGAAAAATTAGAAAGCTACCGTCATGGATAAAGAATATTTAAAGAATAAAATCGAAGGATTGAGACATCATTTTGTCGAATCAACCATCCACGAGCGTGCAATAGGTTTTTATGATGAAGCTCATATGACCAAAAAGATGCTCAAAATAAAAAAGAAATTGGTTTCGCTTGAGATGGAACGGTGCCAAAAGAAGATTGAGCACAAGGATGTAACCAAGACAGACCAAAAGATTGCGGAGTTAAAACAGCAATTTGAGACCTGCTGCCAAGAACGCTAAGGAGGGAGTGATATGGAACTACTCCTTTATGCAGTGATCTTTTCGATGATTTTGATCGTCTCAAATGCCACCAATAAACTTGTGCCAAGTCTTCCTCTACCCTTGATTCAAATTTTACTAGGGATTGGTTGGGCCCTCTTTGTGCCAGAAGAAAATTTTCATCTGGATACCGAGCTCTTTCTGGCGCTGGTCATTGGCCCTCTCTTATTTCGAGAAGCAGAAGAAGCAGATATTACTTCCGTCTTAAAGCACTGGCGGATCATCCTCTATTTGATTTTCCCAGTGATTTTTATCTCCACCATTAGTTTGGGCTGGGCAGCTCACTCCTTGTGGCTGAGCCTTCCTTTAGCAGCCTGTATGGCAGTTGGGGCAGCCCTTGGGCCTACCGACTTAGTAGCCTTTGCCTCCCTGTCTGAGCGCTTTAGCTTTCCAAAGCGGGTTTCGAATATCTTAAAAGGCGAAGGGTTACTAAATGATGCCTCAGGTCTAGTTGCCTTTCGAGTGGCCTTGGCAGCTCTTGCGACCGGAAGTTTCTCTCTTGGAGAGGCAGGGATTTCCTTAGGAATCTCCATCATTGGAGGATTTGCAGTGGGGATCTTAACGGCCTTTGTGAACCGGTGGTTGCAAACCTTGCTCTTGAGTGTTCGCGCCAGTGATATTGCCAGTGAATTGTTATTAGAACTGAGTCTCCCACTGTTGACCTTCTTCCTAGCAGAAGAACTCCATGTCTCTGGTATCATTGCAGTAGTTGTGTCAGGGATCCTAAAAGCCAGTCGCTTTAAGCACATTACCCTCCTTGAAGCGCGGGTAGATACTGTGAGTCATACTGTCTGGAATACGGTCAACTTTATCTTAAATGGGTCGGTCTTTGTCATCTTAGGAATGGAATTGGAAATGATCTCCAAGCCCATCTTAAGTAGTCCCATTTACAATAATCTTCTTTTAGTTCTTTCTGTCTTTCTGTTGACAGCCTTGCTCTTTTTGATTCGTTTTGTCATGGTTTACCTCTTTTATTGGTTCCGAACGGTTCGACTAAAAAAATCGTTAAGAAATTATCTAAAAGATGCCTTATTGCTGACCTTTTCGGGTGTGAAGGGAACGGTTTCGATTGCGACGATTCTTTTGATTCCAACCAAGATCGAAAAAGAATACCCTATCCTACTCTTTTTAGTGGCAGGAGTGACCCTTGTCAGCTTTATTGCAGGCTTAGTGGTACTTCCAAAATTATCAGAAGAAAAGGAAGAAACCAATGACTACCTGATGCAGATCGCGATTTTAAATGATGTCGTCATGGAATTAGAAGCAGACCTAAAGAATAGCAAGCACAAGGGTCCCTTGTATGCGGCGATTGATAACTACCATGGCCGCATAGAAAACTTGATTCTAGGCCAAGAAAACAGGCTCATTCAAAGGGACTGGGAACAGTTGAAGCTCCTGATTTTGAGTATTGAAAGTGACGGCTTGGAACAGGCTTATGAAGAAGGGAAGATTCGAGAGCGAGGCTACCGCGTCTACCAACGCTATCTTCGCAATATGGAGCAACGTGTCAATCGCAATCTTTCGTCTCGCTTAACCTATTACCTCTTGGTGTCTTTCCGTCTCTTGCGTTTATTAGTTCATGAGATCTTAACTTTTGGGTCTGGCTTGCGAAACTGGTGGACCCGAGAGGAAAGCAAGTTAGAGGCCATTGATTATGACCAGATTGCGGCCCTTTATCTGGCCAATACGGAAATCATCATCGAAAGTTTGGAAGACCTCAAGGGGATTTATCGGAGCAGTTTGATCTCTTTCCTCCAAGAATCTCGTCTGAGAGAAACAGCTATTATTACCAGTGGGGCCTTTGTGGAGCGGGTTATTAATCGCGTGAAACCAAATAATATCGATGAAATGTTGAGAGGCTATTATTTGGAGCGTAAGATTATTTTTGAATATGAAGCGCAACACCTGATTACCGCTAAGCAAGCGCGCCGTATGCGACAAAATGTCAATGAATTAGAAAGCTATTCCCTAAGAGAAAGTGCCAATACGCTTCCATACGATTTGATCGAGTATGCACGGAATAGATAAAAGTAAAAGTGCTAAGATAAAATCTTAGCACTTTTCAGATTGAGGACAAAGTTATCTTAAAAACTTTCCTTAAGTGAGTACGGACGTCAGCGAACTTCTACGAAGTTCCATGACTAATTATTGAGCCTAAGGTCTCAATAATTCCGAGTGCCTGAAACTTAATAGTTTCAGGCACTTTTCTCACGGCGGAAAGTTTCAGTAGACGATTGAATAATTCTAACGAATAAATTTTTTTATTCTTATAGAATTTATTAGATTTGTAAAGAAGAACTGTTTGTCTATACTCTCGAAGTGCTAAGATGAGAATCTTGGCACTTTTTGCTTTATTCATTTTCTTTTCAGTGTGCGATTTCTGGTTTGACAAAGAGTCGCTCATCACCAAGATCAATAAGGGATACTGGTGCTTCATAAAATTGGCTAAGGACATGGGGAGTTAGGATCTTTTCCTTTGGTCCTTGCTCGACCACTTGGCCATGTTTGAGTAAGAGGACATGGGTCATGTCTGTTGTAATTTCCTCGGCATGATGGGTGACGTAGATCATGGTAGGCGCGTGATCCAGTTGTTTGATATGATGGATCTGACGGAGGAGCTTTTCTCTGGCAAAGAGATCCAATCCACTAGAAGCTTCGTCAAAAATGATCAGATCTGGCTGGTCCATGAGGCTTCGTGCAATGAGAACGGTCTGCTTTTCTCCCTGGGAGAGCTCACGGTATTTGCGGCCGATCAAAGAGCTAGCCCCAATTGAAGTTAGCATATCCCGTGCCCAGTTCAGTTCTTCCTCCCCGTATGCAGCATATAAAATACTGCTCTTGTATTGACCAGTTAGGACAATTTGCTCTGTCAAAAGATGTTCTGGCAGTCTTTCTGAAATAAAGGAGCTAACGATCCCAATACGCTTACGTAACTCAGGAATACCCCCTTCTCCAAAGCGGGTTCCAAGGACCGTTACCTGGCCAGAACTAGCCCAGTATTCAGACATGAGCAGTTTGAGGAGGGTCGATTTTCCTGCTCCATTTAAGCCTAAAATCGCCCAACATTCATTTTCTTTTACTTGCCAGTTAATCTCTTTTAAAAGGGCTTTTCCATTGCGGATCAAATTGACGTCTTGTAGTTCAATCAAATTATTCATAACTTCATCCTTTTGATTAAAATCTCCTTTATTCTATCATAAAATATGGTAGAATAGAAAACAGGAGGTAAGGAATGTTTCGAAATAGTAAATTGTTATTCTGGACATGTGAGATCTTATTATTGACGGTGATTTTCTATATTTGGAAATCAATGGGGACTTTAATTTCTCCATTTGTATCTGTTCTGAATACCATCCTCTTACCATTTTTAATTGCAGGTTTTTTATATTACATTACCAATCCGATTGTTGAATTGTTGGAAAAACACTTAAAAATCAAGCGTGTGTTTGGTATTTTGATCACCTTAGTTCTGTTGTTTGGGATCATTGGCTTAGGGATCTTTTATCTGCTCCCCATCTTAATCAATCAGTTAACCAGTTTGATCAATTCAACTCAAGGACTTTACTGGGAAGTTCAAAGTTTGGTTCGAAAACTCTCGACCAATCCTTTGTTCCAGAATGTGAATATCCAGTCGACGATTCAGCAGTTGAATCTCTCTTATATGGATATCCTACAAAATCTCTTGAATAGTGTGACCAACAGTTTAGGAAGTGTGGTTAACACCATTGTTAATACGGTCTTTATCTTGATCATGACCCCTGTCTTCTTAGTTTATTTCTTGGTCGATGGGAAGAAGTTATTACCGATGTTGGAGCGGACCATTTTACGCAATGACAAACTCCACATTTCAAGCCTCTTGATTAGTTTGAATGAAACGGTCTCTCGCTATATTAGTGGGATTTCGATCGATGCCTTTATCATTGGAACCCTAGCCTACATTGGCTATAGTTTTATTGGATTGAAGTATGCTTTGGTCTTTGCCATTTTTTCTGGATTGGCCAATCTCATTCCATATGTAGGACCAACCATCGGGTTGATTCCGATGATCATCACCTATGCCTTCACAGATATGGATATGATGATCAAAGCAGTCATTTACATGTTGATTATCCAGCAGATCGATGGGAATATTCTTTATCCGCGTATCGTTGGAGGCGTGATGAAGGTTCACCCGATTACCATTATGGTTCTCTTATTGCTCTCAAGTAATATTTACGGCATTATCGGGATGGTCGTTGCGATTCCAGTCTATTCGATTGGAAAAGAAATTGTAAAATTCTTGGTAAATCTTTATGATAACCACCGTGCTGCTAAGGAGCAGAAGAAAAAAGAAGAATTTGGTATCATTAATAAATCATAGACTCTAGCGCCTATATGGGCCTTGGAGTCTTTTTTGTACAGTTTTTTGAAAAAATGCTGGAAAAAAGTCAACAAGTGCTATGAAATGTGTTAAAATATAAGTGATTTTGAAAGAAAATATGAAAAGGTAGGAAAAGATGAGACTGCTCTTATCGAAAAAACAAAGACGGCAATTGCAATTATTGGAAATCTTGATTAAGGAAAAAAGATGGTTCCACTTGAAAGAGTTGGCCAAGCGTTTGGATTGTACAGAACGTTCGTTAAAAGAAGATTTGTCTAATCTTCGTAGTACATTTGATGACTTTTTAATTGAATCATCTACCAATGGGATCAAGATCAGTTATGAGGATTCGGTTGGGCTTGAGGTGATTTACCATCACTTTTTTAAAGAATCACAAGCCTTTGCTTTGATTGAATATCTCTTTTTCAACAAGGATGTTTCCAATGAATATATTTGCAGAAAGTTTGATTTGAGTTACCAATCTTTCTACCGCTTGATTCGGACGATTAATCAGAAGCTTCAAACCAAATACAATGTAAAGATTGATTTGAAACCCTTGAACCTTGTCGGAGATGAGATTGACGTTCGTTTCTTTTATGCCCAATATTTTGCAGAGCGTTATTACTATATGGAGTGGCCTTTCCCAGAATTTAAGGAAGAGGCTGTGACCGATTTGATCACCTTCTTCTTCAAGCTCTATGGCTATCCATTGACCTTCTCTGTACTCAGGTCTTATAAAGTTCTCTTGACAGTCTACTTGTCACGGATTAAGCAAGGCTATTTTATTGACATGCCAACGAACTATGATGTGTATAAGGACCAGTATCAAGGGGTGACCAATGTCGAGGAGATGTTGCGCTACTTTAGCTTGCAGTTGGGTGTCGAGTTGAATGAAAAAGTGCTGGAGCAATTCTTCATCATCTTCATTCAAGAAAATTTCTATTTCAGCCCAGAAAGCTTGATCGAAGCTGCAGAAACAGATTCTTATGCCAAAGAATCAACGACGCTCATCAGAGATATGTTCAAGGATCTATGCTATACCTATGATTTAGACATTGAAAATCTTGATGAGATGTTGATGCATGTCCATAACACGTCTCATCTCGATCGGAAGGAATTATTCTCTGAGTTTCTCTTATTTGATACCAAGACCAATACCAACGAAGATTTCATGAGCATCTTCCCAGCCTTCTATGATGATTTGAGGGAGCATATCATCACTTATATGAAGACCATGAAGCATGATCTGAATGATGAGATCATCAAGCACATGATCTACACGGTCTACACTCACTGGGAACGTCTCTTACCACAGTTATTGCGCCGTCGGAAGTCTATTAAGGTCTTGATTATCAGTCGTTTTGACGATCACCATGCCAAATCCATGATTGATTTCCTAGATTTCTACTGTACGGATAACTTTGAATTTACGCAGATGATCAAGTACAATCTAACCGTAAACGATATCGAAGCTTCGGATGCAGATGTGGTGGTAGCCAACTTTATGATGCCTGAATTAAAGAAAAAACCATTTATTTGTACAAGTAGTCTCTCATCGCTTGAGCTAGTTGAAAAACTCAATGCCTTCTTTTATGATTTTACCAGTGCAGAACACTAAAATCAGGACTTGGTCCTGATTTTTTGATGGTAAAAAAAGAAAATTTTATAGAAGAATGCAGGCTCTCCTATTTTGTGGTATAATATACAATATTATATACTGGAGGAAATTATCCATGGAAGACCCTGGCAGTCAGGAAATTTTACTGGAATTTATTTTATTGATTGTTTTGACATTATTGAACGCCTTTTTCTCGGCGACTGAAATGTCAATGGTATCGTTGAATCGCTCTCGTGTAGAGCAAAAGGCTGAAGAAGGAGATAAAAAATACATTCGTCTTCTTAGCGTATTGGAGCAACCGAACCATTTCTTATCCACTATTCAGGTGGGGATCACCTTGATTACCATCTTATCTGGGGCGAGTCTTGCGGATAGCCTTGGACATGTCATTGCTGGATGGATGGGCAATACTAAAACGGCTATTGCAGCTGGAAGCTTTTTATCTCTAGCGTTTTTGACTTATATTTCGATCGTATTTGGTGAACTCTATCCGAAACGAATCGCCATGAACCTGAAAGATGAGTTAGCTGTTCGAACAGCTCCGATTGTCATTTTATTAGGAAAAATTGTTAGCCCCTTTGTTTGGTTGCTTTCAGCGTCGACCAACCTTTTGAGCCGTATCACGCCAATGGAATTCGATGATCCGGATGAAAAGATGACGCGGGATGAAATCGAGTATATGCTGACCAATAGTGAAGCAACACTAGATGCGGACGAGATTGAGATGCTCCAAGGGATCTTTTCATTAGATGAAATGGTAGCGCGTGAAGTCATGGTGCCACGGACAGATGCCTTCATGGTTGATATCAATGATGATACCAAAGAAATCATTGAAAGTATCCTTAAGCAAAACTTTTCACGGATTCCTGTCTATGATGATGACAAGGACAATGTCATCGGTCTCATCCATACCAAACGTCTCTTGAACGAAGGATTTATCAATGGCTTTGATAATATTGTCTTAAGAAAGATTTTACAAGAACCTTTGTTTGTTCCAGAGACCATTTTTGTGGATGATCTTTTGAAGGAATTGCGCAATACCCAAAATCAAATGGCTATTCTGCTTGATGAATATGGTGGGATGTCTGGTTTGGTTACTCTTGAAGACCTTTTGGAAGAAATAGTCGGTGAAATTGACGATGAGACTGACAAAGCAGAAATTGATGTCTTTGAAATTGCGGACAATACCTATGTCGTACAAGGAGCCATGTCACTAAATGACTTTAACGAATATTTTGATGTTGAGTTGCAAAGTGATGATGTGGATACCATTGCAGGGTATTATCTGACAGAGGTTGGGCGAATTCCAACCTTGAAAGAGCGACTCAGCTGTGAAGTCGATAGTCAAAAGAAACACCTCATTTTGACAAACGACAAAGTAAAAAATGGTCGTGTGACCAAGGTGAAAGTTGAAATTTCTGAAATCGTCGAGGAAGATGAAGAAACTAAATCAAAAGAAGATTAAAAAATAGAGGCCTGGACGTGTTCCAGCCTCTGTTTTTTTCTTGTCAGGACCAGTTGAATTTTCAAAAAATTTCAAAAATTTCTGAAATAGTCTTGACAGCCAAAAAAAATTAAGGTAAGATAATACCCATAAAAAAAGAAAGCAGAAAATAAACATGAAGCAACAAGCCATTTCAACTCAAAAATTTTACTTTAGCTACTTTAGATAGTGTTTGTAGACATGATCTCATGGATGCAAACAACCCAAGCAATTTGTTTGTATCTATGTGGCTAAGATTTTTGATGATGGTCCATAGAGCTAGTATCTAAATGGACCGAGGTTTTGTAACTTGTTGGAGAATTTCAAGCATCCGTTTAGAGTATCATCTAAGCGGATTTTTTGTTTATTTTGCAGAAAAGGAGTCAATAAATGAAAGTAGTGAAAAAATTGCTAGCACCTGTCCTGGTTGTAGGACTTCTGTTAACATCATTGGTGACCTTACACAATCTAAAGGATACTAAAAAAGACAATGTCTTTCGAATTGGGATTTCCCAGTACATCACCCATAAGTCGCTCGATGCGACACGAAAAGGCTTTATCGAGGAGTTGAAGAAAGAGGGTTATGTAGATGGGAAAAATATTCAGATCGATTTCCAAAATGCTCAAGGGGAGCAACGAAATCTGAAAAATATTTCTAAACAATTGGCAGAAGAAAGTGATCTAGTCTTTGCGATTGCAACCCCTTCTGCACAAAGTTTGGCTAATACCACTAAATCAACACCTATTGTCTTCTCAGCTGTCACAGATCCTTTGGCAGCGAAATTGGTGAAAAACTTGAAAGAACCAGGTGGCAATATCACAGGGACAAGTGACCAGTCAGAAGATGCGATCGCTACACAGGTAGACATGATTAAGCAAGTGCTTCCAACGGCGAAAACAGTTGGGATTCTCTATACGCAAAGTGAGCCTAACTCCGTCGTCCAAAAAGACAATGCGAAGAAGATCTTAGAAGCTAAAGGCTATCAAGTGGTTGAAAAAACAATTCTTGATAGTAACAATGTGAAAGCTGCAGCAGACAGTATCATGTCAGAGGCAGATATCGTCTTTGTTCCGACGGACAATATTATCTCTTCTACAATGGACACTGTCAAACAGGTTTCTATCAGCCATAAGGTGCCAGTTTTTGGTGGGTCTGCTGAGATGGTGGCTACTGGTGGTTTGTACAACTTTGGTACCGATTATGAGGAATTGGGAAGACAAGCTGCTCGGATGGCTGTTCGCATCATGAAGGGTGAGAAAACTGGAAAAGTCGCAGTTGAAACACCTGAAAAATTAGAATTGCATACCAATAAAGAGATGGCTAAAGAGCTTGGAATTGATATTAGCTCGTTGAAGGTAGAAAAATAGGAGGTTTGAGATGAATTTCGTTTTATCAAGTTTATCAGAAGGTTTATTGTGGTCGATCATGGCGATCGGTGTTTACTTAACATTTCGAATTTTAGATATTGCCGATATGACGGCAGAAGGAGCCTTTCCACTTGGGGCAGCAGTTGTAGCCTCACAAATTCAAGCGGGAAGAAACCCTTGGGTTGCAACCTTGTTGGGCTTTTTAGCAGGGATGATTGCAGGCTTGGTTTCTGGGGTTCTCCATACAAAAATGAAAATTCCAGCCCTCTTGACAGGGATTGTCACTTTGACGGGGCTCTACTCTATCAATATCAAAATTATGGGAGGGGTTCCTAACCTTTCTATTGGAGATGCAGGTACCATTTTCAAGAGTGTCATGAAATTTGGACTTTCTAATGAAGAAGCTGTCTTTTTGATTAGTATTTCCTGCTTGATCATCGTATGTATCTTGTTGACCCTCTTAATGAAGACGCAACTTGGCTTGGTTCTGCGCTCGACAGGTGATAACATTCCGATGAGTGAGGCTAATGGGGTCAATGTGGACAACATGAAGATGTTGGGCTACATGATTTCAAATGGCTTGATTGCCCTTTGTGGCGCTATGTTTGCTCAAAATGATGGTTTCTCAGATGTGACTTCTGGGACAGGGACGATCGTGGTTGGCTTGAGTGCGGTGATTATCGCTGAGGTTTTGATCCACGAATTGACCATTGGTTGGCGCTTGCTTTCAATCGGGGTTGGAGCCATTGTTTATCGTTTGATTATCTTAAATATATACGAGATCCCAAATCTCGATCAAAATATGGTTCGTCTCTTCAATGCGATCTTGCTCGCAATTGTCTTGTTCGCTCCTGAGGCGCAAAAACGGCTTCGTGTTCGCGGATTGAAGTTAGGAAATAAGTAGGAGAAAAGTATGGCAACATTATTATCAATTGAAGGCATTCATAAGACATTTGAAGCAGGAACGGTTAATGAAAACCACGTCTTAAAAGGATTGGATCTCCAAGTAGAAGAAGGGGACTTCATTTCGGTCATCGGTGGAAATGGAGCTGGGAAATCAACCTTGATGAACATCTTGGCAGGAAATCTAGTCGTGGATGAAGGGGATATCTTGCTAGAGGGTAACTCCATCAAAAATACGAGTGTTCGGAAGCGTGCGAAAGATATTGCGCGTGTCTTCCAAGATCCTAAAATGGGGACAGCTTCTCGTTTGACCATTGAAGAAAATATGGCCATTGCCCAACGTCGTGGAAAATCTCGTGGGTTGGGCTGGGGAGTTCGGGAGAAGGATCGCGAATGTTTCCGTGAAGCCTTGAAGGAATTGAACATTGGTTTAGAGAACCGTCTCAAAGTCGATACTCAATATCTATCTGGTGGGCAACGTCAAGCTTTGACTTTGGTCATGGCAGCCTTGGTTAAACCCAAACTCTTGCTTCTGGATGAACATACCGCAGCGCTTGATCCCAAGACCAGTGAAATGGTCATGGAATTGACACAAAAGATCGTGGAAAGCCATGATTTGACAACCTTGATGATTACGCATGATATGAACCATGCTATCGAATACGGCAACCGCTTGATCATGCTCTACCAAGGCAAGATCGTTGTCGACGTCAAAGGAGAAGAAAAGAAAAACCTAACGGTTGAAGATTTGATGCGCCTCTTCCAACAAAACAGTGGTGAAACCCTGGTTAGTGATGAATTGGTATTAGGATAAAATAAAAGAGAGTGGGACAGAAATCGGTCATTCGTTAGAATTCGATTTCGTCGTCCCACCTCCGCACAGTTGAGTAGGGCTGTAAAAGCTGATGAAATCAGCGTAGTAGAGCCCACTCAACCACTGCGTCTTGCTCGACAATCCAAAGATAACTGAGAGGCTAGGACTTTTGTCCCAGCCTCCTTTTTATTTCCTCCGCTCTGCATAGTCGACAAAATGAAACTTGTCTAATTTGTGTCGGCTTTCGGTGAATTGGAATTGGCGTCCGTCTGCTAGGTGAACTTGGGAACGGACAGTTACCACGTGTTTGTCTTTTCCAAGATCCAGTAAGATTTTGTCACGATTATCGATTGGTGAAATCAAGATTTCTTTTTTGGCATAGCCAATCTGCAATTTCAAGTCTTCTTCTATATAGTGGTAGATAGAGTGCTGGGCAATTTCCTTGGTCAGGCCAGGGATCAGCTCTCTGTCTAGGTAATCAATATCTAAGACAGAAGCGACACCATCCACCACCCGTTGCCGGGTTACTTTCCAAACCAAACGGTGAAGAGGGAAACCTGTCTTTTTAGCTCCTTTTTCATCGATACTGATTTGTTCCAAACGAATGACATTGGTTTCTGAGCGAAGACCAGAAGCTTTGACGATTTCTTGATAGCTGGTTAATTGGGAAACGGGGAAGTCAAAGTGAGCTTGTCTAGAAACTTGCGACCCCATTCCTTGAACAGTCTCGATAAAGCCTTCTTCCTGCAAGAGCTTGAGGGCTTTACGGATGGTATCGCGACTGACCTGGTAGTGCTCTTTTAAGTCGTTCTCACTAGGCAGAAAATCCCCGACTAGATATTTTTCTTCTAGTATTTGCTCTTTTAAAATTTGGTAGATTTGTTGGTATTTTTTCATGATTTGGACTCGCTTGTCTGTTTTTTTGAATAACATTTTTGAAAGCGCTTGAAAATGCAAAATTATTCCCTTATAATAAAAGAGGAAAATTTTTTAGGGATGGAGAAAAGCATGAAAAATAACGGTAAAAAGATTCGCTTGCTGGGACTAGCCACCTTATTGGCTAGTCAGTTGGGGGTCTTCAGTAGTGCCCTCACGGTAGTTGCAGACGAGACCACAGCTTCAACTTCAGAGCCAGAGCTTGTGACGAACACTAGTAGCGAGGAGGCAACTACAAATGATTCGACTTCTGCTACAACAACTACAGAAGCAACGACGAGAGCTTCGAGTGATAAAGAAGAGACATCTAGCAGTTCCTCAGACGCTGCTGAGGAGAAAACGGTTAAGATCGGGGACATTCAAGGGGAAGCGCAACGCTCTCCACTGGAAGGCCAAAAGGTAGCCATCAAAAATGCAGTGGTGACTAAGACAGACCGCTATGGTTTTTATGCCCAAGATATTGAATCGGATGGCAATAGCCGTACTTCAGATGGGATTTATGTTGTTTCCAAATACAAGGTGAAAGTCGGCGATAAGGTGAAAATCACCGGTACCGTCAAGGAAGGCTATATGGAGGAAGTCACTTTGGGAGCCGGGAAGACCTTTAAGGAACCGACGAATAGTTTAACGGTGACCATGTTGGTTGACACTTGGATCACCAAAGATGGGTCAGCCCCTCTTCCAGAAGCTGTGAATATCACTGCGGGCATGCCAGCAGATGTGAAGCCTAATCCGACTGCTTATGCTCCAGAAACCGATGCCCTCGATTATTGGGAAAGCCTGGAAGGAATGCTCACAGTGGTGAAGAAACCGCATGTCCTTGGTCCCCAGTACAAAGGAGATATCTATGTATTGGGAGAAGATTTCACAGGCCTTCCTTTAAACAATATTGGAGGTCTGAATCTACGGCCACATGCGCAAAATACAGTGACGATCCCGATTTATGTTGGGAATCAGTTTGTCGCAAAAGCAAAGGATTACTTTGTAGAAGATGTGACAGGAGTGGTAACGTATCGGAATAGCTTTTATAAGTTAGAGCCCACTCAACAGTTGACGGTCCAAGATGGTGGCTTGCAGCGTCAAGCAGCTCAAACGCAACCAAGTGAGGACAAGCTGACCATCGCTTCCTACAATATTGAAAATTTCTCGGCCAACAATGCCAAAAATGAAACCCCAGAGGATAAGGTGACGCTGATTGCCAATTCCTTTATCCATGAAATTCACAATCCAGACATCATTACTTTGATCGAAGTGCAGGACAATAATGGTAGTGTGGATGACGGAACGACCAGAGGTGTTGAAAGTGGACGCAAACTAGCCAATCGGATCAAGGAATTGGGGGGTAAGAGCTATGAGTATACGGAGGTTGCTCCAGTAGATGGCGCTGACGGAGGAAAGCCTGGTTCCAATATTCGTTTGGGAATCCTCTACAATCCAGAACGCGTGAGCTTAGCCAAAAAAGAGGCAGCAACTAGCAACGAGGCAGCGCAATTTGACAAGGGACACCTGGTTAAAAATCCAGCTCGGATTGCCCCTAATGACCCATCGTTTGATCATACTCGCAAGTCCTTAGCCGTTGAATTTGAATTCAAAGGTCAACCAGTTGTGGTGATTGCCAATCACTTGAAATCAAAAATTGGAGATGATGCTATTTATGGGGCAAGCCAACCAGCAGTGGAACATACCTTGCCAACTCGTGAAGCACAAGCCAGTGTCATCCATCAATTCGTCCAAGAAGGCTTGAAGCAAAATCCGAAGACCACCTTTGTTTTGACGGGTGATTTTAATGACTACGATTTCTCAACCACGGCACAGATCCTTGCGGGTAGTGAACTAACCAACTTAATGGCTCAACATGATGTAGGCGATCGCTATTCTTATTTCTACCGTGGAAGCAATCAAGTTTTGGATAACATTTTTATCTCAAACAACATGGCAGCTAAAGCAAGGTTTGAACCAGTCCATATCAATGCTTCCTTTATGAAGGAACATGGTCGTGCATCAGACCATGATCCTGTCTTAGTCCAAATCGACTTTAGTGGAGCACAAACTCCAGGAATGCCGACGGATGATCAACAAGGAAATACAGGACAACCAACGGATCAAACCAGCTCTTCTTCATCGAATACAGGATCTCAACTTGTCTCTCATCAGACCCAAGCCAATGAACAAAAGAGTTCAACATCTGAAAGCAAAGAGAAGGGCAAGAACGAAGATGAGAAGCAAGACGACAAGGAAGAGGCCACAACAGAAACCAAGACACCAGGCAAGCGGAAAATCCTTCCATCTACTGGACAAGAAACAAGCTATCTAGCTCTTTTTGGAGTGGCAATAGCTACGATGAGTCTTGTCTGGTACAAGAAGAAAAGGATGACTCACTAACGTGTTTTATAAGAAAGATCTAAAAAAGGAGTCGCTGGCTCCTTTTTTCTCCTAAAATACAGGACAGATAGTCCCATATTGGAAACTGTACTAGGACAATGAAAACTACTGAAAAGAACAGTTTCTTTTCAAAAAGAAGCTTAAACTCTTTAAAATAGATGGAATCGTGTTATAATAAAATCATAAAACGTTTTCAAGAGAAGAGGTTCCTCAATGGAAAATGAAACAGTTGACTATGGAAAAGTAACAGGAATGGTACACTCAACAGAAAGTTTTGGTGCAGTAGACGGGCCTGGGATCCGCTTTATTGTCTTCCTTCAAGGCTGTCAAATGCGGTGTCAATACTGCCACAATCCAGATACTTGGGCAATGGAAACCAACAAGTCCCGTGAGCGGACGGTGGATGATGTCTTAGAAGAAGCCCTCCGTTATCGTGGATTTTGGGGCGAAAAAGGGGGAATCACTGTCAGTGGTGGAGAAGCCCTCTTGCAGATTGACTTTTTGATTGCACTTTTTACCAAGGCTCAAGAGTTGGGCATTCATTGTACTTTGGATACCTGTGCTCTTCCTTTCCGGAATACGCCTCGTTATTTGGAAAAATTTGACCGCTTGATGGCAGTGACTGACTTGGTACTTCTGGATATCAAGGAAATCAATGATGAACGGCACAAAATTGTGACCAGCCATACCAATAAAACGATTTTAGCCTGTGCCAAGTACTTGTCTGATATTGGAAAACCCGTTTGGATTCGCCACGTCTTGGTGCCTGGGCTTACAGACCGAGATGATGATTTGATCGAGCTTGGAAAATTTGTTAAAACCCTTAAAAATGTCGATAAATTTGAGATCCTTCCTTACCATACTATGGGGGAATTCAAATGGCGTGAATTGGGAATTCCGTACAAATTGGAGGGTGTGAAACCACCGACAAAAGAACGGGTCCAAAATGCAAAAGATTTGATGGAAACAGAAAGTTACCAAGATTACCTGAAACGGGTCAAAGGATAAAACGTATAGACAGTTGGTCACTCCAGCTGTCTTTTCTATTGAAATGCACAACTATTCCCTTTCTTTAAATGGCAAAACGTGCTAAAATAGAGTGAATCTATAAATGAAATAAAGAGGTAGAAACATGTCAAAAATTCTCGTTTTTGGTCACCAAAATCCTGACTCAGATGCTATCGGCTCATCTGTAGCTTTTGCTTATCTTGCAAAAGAAGCTTATGGTTTGGATACAGAAGCAGTGGCTCTTGGAACTCCAAATGAAGAAACAGCTTTCGTATTGGACTATTTTGGTGTGGAAGCACCACGCGTCATCACATCTGCTAAAGCAGAAGGTGCAGAGCAAGTCATCTTGACGGACCACAATGAATTCCAACAATCTGTTTCAGATATCGCTGAAGTAGAAGTATATGGTGTGGTGGATCACCACCGTGTGGCTAACTTCGAAACTGCTAGCCCACTTTACATGCGTTTGGAACCAGTTGGATCAGCATCTTCTATCGTTTACCGCATGTTCAAAGAACACGGTGTAGCAGTGCCAAAAGAATTGGCAGGTTTGATGCTTTCAGGTTTGATTTCAGATACTCTTCTTTTGAAATCTCCAACAACACACCCATCTGATAAGGTGATTGCGCCTGAATTGGCTGAATTGGCTGGTGTCAACTTAGAAGAATACGGTCTTGCCATGCTCAAGGCTGGTACCAACTTGGCAAGCAAATCAGCAGAAGAATTGATCGACATCGATGCCAAGACTTTTGAATTGAACGGAAACAATGTTCGTGTGGCTCAAGTGAACACAGTTGATATTGCGGAAGTCTTGGAACGCCAAGCTGAAATCGAAGCAGCCATCCAAGCAGCAAATGCAGCTAACGGATACTCTGACTTTGTTTTGATGATTACAGACATCGTCAACTCAAACTCAGAAATTTTGGCCCTTGGTGCCAACATGGACAAGGTAGAAGCAGCTTTCAACTTCAAACTTGAAAACAACCACGCTTTCCTTCCAGGTGCTGTTTCACGTAAGAAACAAGTGGTACCACAATTGACAGAAAGCTTTAATGCTTAATGATAAATGGGGAAAACCATCGTTAAAAGGAGTTTCGGCTCCTTTTTTGCTAGGAGAAGATCATGTTAGAGACGGGCGATTTGATTTTTGTCAGTGAAAATACAGAAATGGGGCAGGCTATCCAGACATCTACTGGTCATTATAGCCATGTGGCCATCTTTTTGGACGGCTCCATTTATCATGCCACGGTGGAAGGTGGTGTTCTTTCCCAGTCACCCGAAGATTTCTTTGAAGACGGGAAAGCATATGACCTTTATCGCTATGTGCAGATTGATCACGAAGAAGTCAAAAAGCGAGCAGAAAACCTTTTAGGGGCTCCCTACAATGCTTCCTTTTATCCGGATGGAGATGGTTATTACTGTTCCCAGTTCATCGCAGAACTACTCCCTATTTTTGAAACCATTCCCATGAAGTTCGGAGATGAGGAACAGGAGATTAGTCCGTTTTGGGAAGATTACTACAGAGGGCTCGGTCTAGCGGTTCCTTTAGATCAGCCCGGGACCAATCCTAGTCAGTTAGCCCAATCACTACAGCTACAGTTTAAAGAAAGGTATTTGGATGATTACAATCATTAATCCCACACGTTTGACACGTCAGCCATTTTTCAAGGACTTGATCAACTTTTTGGATCAGCACGACGATGTGATCCTGCGGCAAATCAAGGCCCAATTTCCGGATCAACCAGTGGATAAGCTGATGGAGGAATATATCAAAGCGGGCTTCATACTTCGAGAAAATAAACGCTACACCCTCAACCTGCCCTTCTTGGAGTCAGCTGATCTTGTTGACTTGGATCAGGAGGTCTTTGTCCGAGAGGACAGTGCAGTTTATCAAGAATTAAAAGCCAAGGTCTTCCAAACGGAACTCCGCAATAGTACCAATGAAGCGATTTTGGTGGAGGAGACGGACTTTGCGCGACATGCACAGACCCTTTCCAATTACTTTTATAAGGTAGCTCACCAATACCCATTGACGGAGGAGCAAGAAAAGCTCTATGCTATCTTGGGAGATGTCAATCCTGAGTATGCTCTCAAGTATATGACCAGCTTTTTGCTCAAGTTCCTCAAAAAAGAAGTAGTCCAGCAAAAGCGCAAGGACATCTTTGTCGATAGTTTAGAAGTCTTAGGCTATATCCGCAAAAATGCTGAAGGCAAATATGAATTAGCAGTGGACTTGGACAAGGAAAGACTGATGTTTATCAAATAATAAACAAGGCTAGGAAAATTTCCTAGCCTTGTTTCGTTTGATTATAGATAACGTTCAGCAATGGCGGCGTCACCTGGATACTCTTCTTTTACGCCATTGACGATTTGGTAGCAATCCGCTCCTTTTCCGGCGATAATGACGGCATCTTCAGGCTTGCTGGTTGTTGCCATAGCCACTTGAATGGCTTGTTCGCGATCTGCGATTTTCTCGACAGGGCGCGTGATAAAACTACTAATCTCTTCAGCGATAGCCAAAGGATCTTCATAGTTGGGATCATCCGCTGTGAGGAAGACTTGGATCTCAGGATGGTCTTCTAAGAGTAAACCAAAGTCTTTGCGGCGGCTCTCTCCTTTATTACCAGTTGATCCAAGGACCAGTGAAATCGTCCCTGTTTGATGGGTTTCGACAACTGAGAGCAGTTTTTTCAAGCTATCTCCATTATGGGCGTAGTCGATGAAGACCTTAGCGCCGTTTTTCTGAGTCAAGACTTCCATTCGGCCTGGAACGCGCGTCTTAGCAATCCCTTTTTGGATATCCTCGAGGCTCGCACCTAGGCGAAGGCAGGCAAGACCTGCTGCTACAGCATTTTCTTGGTTGAAATGTCCAATCAGTTGGATTTCATAGTTTCCAGCTAATTTACCAGTGGCTGAGAAGCTGAAGGCCTTAGAGTTTTCAATTTGATTCTCAGACTGGCTTCCATAAAAATCGTGGTCTTGGTTCGCGACTTGGTCCGCTAAAACTTGGAAATGATCCATATCACTATTGATGACAACGGCTTGGCTGTTCTTCATGAGGAGACGTTTGTGGTAGAAATAATCCTCAAAAGTTGGGTGTTCAATCGGGCCAATATGGTCAGGACTGATGTTGAGAAAAACACCAACGTCAAAAGTCAGACCGTAAACCCGTTTCACCAGATAAGCTTGACTGGAAACTTCCATAATCAGGTGGGTCCGATCATTGGCTACTGCCTGAGCCATCATGGCAAAAAGATCCAAACTCTCTGGCGTTGTCAGGGTCGATTTAAAGAAGTTTTTACCATCCAGTGTCGTATTCATGGTAGACAGCATAGCTGGTCGGTGACTTTGTTCCAAAATATGGTAAGCAAAATAGGCCGCGGTTGTCTTTCCCTTAGTCCCTGTGAAGGCCAATAGTTTTAATTGTTTCTCAGGGTGCCCATAAAACTCCATGGCAATTAAGCTCATGGCCTGTTTGATATCATTGACGAGGATAGCAGGAATACCAACTTCATAATCTTTTTCAGAGACATAAAAGCCGAGTCCATTAGAAATAGCCTGTTCCAGGTATTCTTTTTTGAAGTTGGCCCCTTTGACAAAAAAGAGGGTGCTAGCAGAAACCTTCCGGCTATCATAGCTAATAGCATCAAAACTTGTTCCTTCTAGATGGTAGTAGTATTCACCATTTACTAGAATTTCTCGGAAATTTTGGTCATGTTTTAAAATGTTGAGGGTTTGTTCAATTGTAATCATAAAACTATTGTAAACCTAAAGTCCCTATTTTACAAGTGTCATGGAAAAGTTTATAATGAAGAGAAGAAGAAACGAAAGAGGACACCAATGAGTCACGAACAAAATGACCAGCAAGCCCAGATGCTACGCGGGACTGCCTGGATGACAGCCAGCAACTTTATCAGCCGTTTGCTAGGAGCCGCTTATATTATTCCTTGGTATATTTGGATGGGAAAATATGGGCCACAAGCCAATGGTCTTTTTACAATGGGCTACAATATCTATGCTTGGTTTCTCTTGATTTCGACAGCCGGAGTACCCGTAGCCGTTGCCAAGCAAGTAGCCAAGTACAATACTCGGGACCAAGCCGATCATAGCTTTGCTTTGATTCGAGGATTCTTGAAATTCATGGGAATTCTAGGCCTTGGATTTGCCATTCTCATGTATCTTTTATCTCCTGTCTTTGCTAGCCTTTCAGGTGGGGGAAAAGAGTTGATTCCGATCATGCAGAGCCTTTCTTGGGCTGTCTTGATCTTTCCTTCCATGAGTGTCATCCGGGGATTTTTCCAAGGTTTTAACAACATGAAGCCTTACGCCATTAGCCAGATCGCTGAACAAGTCATCCGGGTCATCTGGATGTTGCTCACGACCTTCTTCATTATGAAGATTGGCTCAGGTGATTACGTGCAGGCTGTGACGCAGTCGACCTTTGCGGCCTTTATCGGGATGGGAGCGAGCCTTCTGGTGCTCTTTTATTACCTTGCAAAGACAGGTTTGCTCTCTTCTATTTTTAGAAAGCAAGAGGGAAGTGAAGGGATTGACACTCGGGCTCTCTTGATCGATACGATTCGTGAGGCCATTCCTTTTATTATCACAGGTTCCGCGATTCAGCTCTTCCAAATTGTTGACCAGATGACCTTTATCAATGTCATGTCTTGGTTTACAGACTATAGTCAAAAGCAGCTCTTGGTCATGTTTAGTTATTTCTCTGCTAATCCAAACAAAATTACCATGATCTTGATCGCAGTAGCGACTTCGATTGGGGGAGTTGGGATTCCTCTTTTGACAGAGAATTATGTGAAGGGGGATCTAAAAGCGGCTGGGAAGCTCGTACAGGATAACTTGACCATGTTGCTCGCTTTCTTGCTTCCAGCCACCTTTGGTGCAGTAGCAGTCGCAAAACCACTTTATACGGTATTTTATGGGCAACCCGATGGCTTGGCCTTAGGACTCTTTATCGTAGCGATGTTGCAGACCGTAATTCTCGGTCTTTACACGGTCTTATCGCCAATGATTCAAGCCCTCTTTCAAAATCGCAAGGCCATTCGATACTTCCTCTATGGGGTAGTGGTGAAATTGGTCCTCCAAATTCCATTTATTTTGGTCTTTCGTTCTTATGGTCCGCTTTTGTCAACGACCATTGCCTTAATGGTGCCAATCGTCCTCATGTATCGGGAGATCCAAACCATTACTCAGTTTAATCGCACCATTGTCTTCAAGCGGACCTTGCTTGGTTCTATCCTGACTGTGGTGATGCTACTTGGAGTCTTGATCGCTGGTTTGATTTTGGGCTGGATTTTCCCACCAAATGGCCGTGTATCCAGCATGATTTATATCATCGTCATTGGCGGATTAGGAGTTGTTATCTATGGAGCCTTAGGATTATGGCTACGGTATTTTGACCGCTTTATCGGAGGTCAAGCTGCACGTCTCAGACAAAAATTTCGGATTAAATAAATCAGAGGTTGGGTAAAAAGTGCCCAGCCTTTTCTTATAGTTTGAAACTATAGCTAGGTCTTGAAAATGGGAAAACCGCTCTCCTCATAATAGTGATAAAATAGTAATCAGTTAGATTGAATGTTTATCGGAGGGTAATATGAGTAAAAAACGCAATATCAATACGATCTTGGCACAGGCAGGAATCAAGTCGGATAAAGCAACGGGAGCTTTGACAACTCCTTTGCATTTCTCTACGACTTACCAACACCCAGAATTTGGTCAGTCTACAGGTTTTGACTATACCCGTACGAAAAATCCAACACGCGCAACAGCTGAGAAGACTTTGGCAGCTATCGAAAGTGCAGACTATGCTTTGGCGACAAGCTCTGGAATGTCAGCCATCGTGCTTGCTTTTAGCATTTTCCCAGTTGGTTCAAAAGTCTTAGCCGTTCGTGACCTTTATGGCGGTTCTTTCCGCTGGTTTAACCAACAAGAGCAAGAAGGTCGTTTCTCTTTCACCTATGCCAATACGGAAGAAGAACTGATCCACCATCTAGATCATGATCCGGTGGATGTCCTCTATATTGAAACACCAACCAATCCATTGATGTTGGAATTTGATATTGCTCATTTAGCCAAATTGGCCCATGCAAAAGGTGCTAAAGTAGTGGTGGACAATACCTTCTATAGCCCTATCTATCAACGCCCAATTGAAGAGGGAGCAGATATTGTTCTTCATTCAGCAACCAAGTACCTAGCTGGTCACAACGATGTCTTGGCTGGTGTTGTCGTGACAAATGAGGCAGACTTGTATGACAAACTCTTTTACAATTTGAACACGACAGGTGCTGTTCTTTCCCCATTTGACAGCTATCTGTTGATCCGTGGTCTCAAGACACTCTCTATCCGGATGGAGCGCTCCACTGAGAATGCCCGCAAGGTAGTCGAGTTTTTGAAAACCTCCCCTCAGGTCAAAGAAGTCCTCTACACTGGAAAAGGTGGAATGGTCTCCTTTAAAATTCAAGATGAGAAAAAAATTCCCAACTTGTTGAATTCCCTTCAAGTCTTTACCTTTGCAGAAAGCCTTGGCGGAGTTGAAAGTTTGATCACTTATCCTACCACTCAAACCCATGCGGACATTCCTGCAGAAGTTCGCCATTCATATGGTTTGACAGATGATCTTCTTCGTTTGTCCATCGGAATCGAAGATGCGGATGATTTGATTGAAGATTTGAAACAAGCATTGGAGGCTTAAGATGACCAAATATGATTTCACGACTTTACCGAATCGCTTGACCCACCATACCTACAAGTGGAAAGAAACTGAGACAGATCCAGAAATCATTCCGGCTTGGATCGCGGACATGGATTTTAATGTCATTCCAGAAGTACGAGAAGCTGTTATCGGCTATGCAGACCAAATGGTCTATGGCTACACCTATGCATCGGATAGCCTCTACCAGTCTATCCTTGATTGGGAAAAAGAAGAGCATGGCTATTCCTTTGACAAGGAAGCTGTCGTCTTTATCGAAGGTGTTGTTCCAGCCATTTCAACAGCTATTCAAGCCTTCACCAAGGAAGGGGATGCTGTCTTAATCAATACGCCGGTCTATCCTCCATTTGCCCGAAGTGTCAAGCTCAATCGTCGAAAATTGATCGAAAATTCATTAATTGAAAAGGATGGTCTTTTCCAAATTGATTTTGATCAGCTGGAAAAAGACATTGTGGAGCAAGAGGTGAAACTCTATGTTTTGTGTAATCCGCACAATCCTGGAGGCCGTGTATGGGATCGTGAAGTCTTGGAAAAAATCGGCCACCTCTGTCAAAAACATGGTGTCCTTCTCGTTTCAGATGAGATCCACCAAGATTTGGCCTTGTTTGGCCACCGTCATACCAGCTTTAACACAGTTGATCCAAGCTTTAAAGATTTCAGCTTGATCTTAACCAGTGCAACCAAGACTTTCAATATTGCAGGAACAAAAAATTCCTATGTGGTCATTGAAAATCCAAAGCTTCGTACGGCTTTTAAACAACGGCAATTGGCTAATAATCAACATGAAATTTCAGGATTGGGCTATATTGCAACAGAAGCGGCTTATCGCCATGGTAAACCTTGGTTGACAGAGCTCAAGCAAGTCTTTGAAAAACACATCGACTATGTGGTAGATGAATTGCATGCAAAGACCAAAATCCGTGTCATGAAACCCCAAGGAACCTATCTTCTTTGGTTGGACTTTTCAGCCTATCCTTATACCGATGATGAGCTGCATGCTAAAATTCATGACCAAGCCAAATTGATTTTGAACCGTGGAACAGATTTTGGAAAAGAAGGAAACTTGCATGCTCGCCTCAATGTAGCAGCCCCTTTCACCCTCATTGAAGAAATCACCAAACGCTTGGTGGAAACTTTTCTCAAATAAGTGTTGACTTTCTGTAAGTGAAGGAGTACAATAAACTCGAAATACGGTAGGTGAGGCTACCACAAGGATACGGATGACTACCGCAAAGCAGTGGAGACACTACTCGTTGGTCAACAGTCCTGATCGCAAAGGTCAAGACTAAGCTCATTTCATTGCCTTGCGGAGCTAAAGCTTGGACGGTCAGTTTTTTGAGAGTTTTGATTGAAAAATTAATGACGAGTTTCATGAGTCCTACCGATCGAAGGTAGGACTCTTTTTTATGCCTTACCAAGAAAAGAAAAAGGAGAGAGCTATGATACAAATCGACGATCATCCCGAACCGTACCGAACCAGCCAATCGCTGATTTGTGTCGTAGGGACTCCAAAAGTGATTGGCTCCTGATTGAAAAAGGAGATACCAATGCAAACAAATAAAGAAAGACTCATTGCTGCTCTTCAAGCACCACTTGAAAGCACCTTTGCCACCTACAAAACCAGTGCCCTTGGTCTAGTTGACGATCAAGTAGAAGAAAACCACGATATTTATGGCGAAAATGTCATCACAAAAGGTCAAGAAGATTCCATGATCAAAAAGATCTACGAATCCATCATCAATCCTTTTACAGTGATTTTGTTGGTCATTGCGCTGGTTTCCTTCATCACCAATGTCTGGCTAGCAAAACCAGGTGAACAGGATCCAACGACCTCCATCATCATTGTGACCTTGGTCTTGATCTCTGGTGGTATCCGCTTCATTCAAGAATTGCGGAGTGACAAAGCAGCTAGCAACTTATCACGTATGATTGTCAATACAGCGACCGTTCTGCGTGATGGATCGGAACAAGAAATTCCGATCGATGAAATCGTCGTAGGGGATGTGATCAAACTGAGTGCCGGCGATATGATTCCAGCAGATGTGGTCTTGATTGATTCTCGTGACTTCTTTGTCCAACAATCTGGTCTCACAGGGGAAAGTGATGCTGTTGAAAAGGTTTGTCTCAGAAAAGCTGACAGTCAAAATCTAGATAGTCTCTTGGAGAGTGAAAGTTTGGCCTTCATGGGAACCAATGTCATCTCCGGACGGGCGACAGCCTTGGTCTTGGTCGTGGGGGATGAAACCATGATGGGCGCTATTGAGCAAACCATCAACACCTATGACGAACCAACCTCATTTGAGAGAGAAATGAATACCATCTCTTGGCTCTTGATTCGGCTCATGTTAGTGATGGTGCCCGTTGTCTTTGTGATCAATGGCCTAACAGATGGTGACTGGTTAGAAGCGGGTGTCTTTGCCCTCAGCGTTGGGGTTGGTTTGACTCCTGAAATGTTGCCGATGATTATTACAGCGAGTCTTGCTAAGGGCTCCATCATCATGGCCAAGGAAAAAGTCGTTATCAAAAAACTCAATGCCATCCAAGACCTTGGGGCTATTGATATTTTGTGTACAGATAAGACAGGTACCTTGACCCAAGATGAAATCGTTTTGGAGTATCCGCTTGATATCCATGGCGAATTGGATCTATCAGTTCTTCGTCGGGCTTACTTGAATTCCTATTTCCAAACTGGGCTAAAAAATTTGATGGACCGGGCGATTATCAATCGAACCCATAAAGAAGCCAAGAAACATGAGATCGTCCGAGATCTAGATCAAACCTTCCATAAGATAGATGAATTGCCCTTTGATTTTGAACGTCGTCGCATGAGTGTCATTGTTAAAGACGAAGACGGTGTGGTCAGCATGGTGACCAAGGGTGCCTTGGAAGAAATGCTTTCTGTATCGACTTATGTTGAGTACAAGGGTGATATCAAACGATTAACAGACGAGGTCCGTCAAGAGGTCCTCGCTGAGGTCGCTCAATTAAATGAACAAGGTCTTCGTGTTTTGGGCGTCAGCTACAAAACCGACTTGGACGAAAATGAAATCTTTAGTGTTGAAGATGAAGGAGACATGATCCTAACCGGTTACCTGGCCTTTCTTGATCCACCAAAACCTTCTGCAGCTCCAGCGATCAAAGCTCTTGCAGAATATGGGGTTACCACTAAGATCTTAACTGGCGACAATGATAAGGTCACCCAAGCTGTCTGTGAAAAAGTAGGACTAGATGTCGAGCGGATACTTTTGGGAAGCGAAATCGATACGATGACAGACCAAGAGTTAGCACAAGTTGTGGAAACAACAACGGTCTTTGCCAAATTATCACCAGATCAAAAAGCGCGGATCATCCTCTGTCTCAAGAACAATGGCCACAAGGTGGGTTACATGGGAGATGGGATTAACGATGCTCCATCCATGAAGGTCTCAGACGTTGGGATCTCCGTGGATACCGCTGTGGATATTGCCAAGGAAACAGCAGATGTCATCCTTCTAGATAAGGACTTGATGGTTCTTGAAAAAGGCTTGGTCGAAGGCCGCAAGGTCTATGCCAATATGACCAAGTACATCAAGATGACGGTCTCTTCTAACTTCGGGAACATCTTTTCTCTGCTCTTTGCCAGCATCTTTTTGCCTTTCCTTCCAATGGCTCCCGTTCATTTGATTGTGCTCAATCTTATCTATGATCTTTCTTGTATCGCCCTTCCTTTTGACAATGTCGACAAGGAATTCCTCAAGAAACCTCGTATCTGGGAAGCAAACTCTATCATGCGTTTTATGGCCTGGATTGGTCCCATTTCATCTGTATTTGATATTATTACCTACATGCTTCTTTACTTCCTTGTTGTTCCTATGATTTTAGGTCATGGCTACAACCATGGAGCAGCAGATGCAGCAGCCTTTATCATGGTGTTCCAAACTGGATGGTTTATCGAATCCATGTGGTCTCAAACCATGGTTATCCATATGTTGCGTTCACCAAAACTGCCATTTATCCAAAGTCGTCCAGCCTTCTCAGTCGTGGTGACGACCCTAGCAGCAGCCTTCTTTGTAACCTCCCTTCCATATAGTCCTTTGGCTTCTATCTTGAAGTTGAGCCAACTAAATGGATTGTACTTTGTTCTATTGTTTGCTATTATCGTCCTTTATATGCTGAGTGTGACGGTTGTCAAACGTATCTATATTAAGAAATACAAAGAATGGTTGTAATTGATTGATAGAAAGAGTGAGTCCGAACTTAAAAAATTAAGTGTAAGGGCTCTCTTTTTTTTGTAAAATTTGGTATAATAAGAAGAATGTAAAGTTGGAAATGAAGATTTCCATGTGCTGTGAGTATCAAAGAGGGACTGAAAGAAAGAGTAGAGCTTGACTCCACTTTTATCATAGTTCTTTTTTGAAAAATAACAGCTTAGAAAGAAGGATCTCAAAATGGGAAAATTAGAAGTTATTACACATCCACTGATTCAACACAAATTGTCTATTCTCCGCCGCACGGATACCTCTACGAAGGCCTTTCGTGAATTGGTAGATGAAATTGCTATGTTGATGGGCTACGAAGTGTTGCGTGAATTGCCTCTTGAAGATGTTGAAATTGAAACTCCTATTACTAAAACCGTTCAAAAGCAAATCGCAGGGAAGAAATTGGCTATTGTCCCAATTCTTCGTGCAGGGATTGGGATGGTCGATGGTCTCTTGAGTTTGGTACCAGCTGCTAAGGTTGGCCATATCGGGATGTACCGTGATGAAGAAACCTTGAAACCAGTTGAATACTTGGTGAAATTGCCAGAAGATATTGATCAACGTCGTATCTTTGTAGTAGACCCGATGCTTGCTACGGGTGGATCCGCTATTCTAGCGATTGATTCCTTGAAAAAACGTGGCGCTAGCCATATCAAATTTGTCTGCCTAGTATCAGCGCCAGAAGGGGTGAAAGCTCTTCAAGAAGCTCACCCAGATGTTGATATCTTTACAGCAGCCCTCGATGATCATTTGAATGAACATGGCTACATTGTTCCTGGTCTTGGAGATGCGGGTGACCGTTTATTCGGTACCAAATAAGAAACCATTCATGATTCGTCCGAAAGGTGCTTAAGATTTGACCTTTTTTGACCATTGGTTTATAATAGCACATATACTTTGAACCTCACGAATTGTGAGAATGAATGGATACTAAAGGAGAAGAATAGATGATTCCAGTAGTTATTGAACAAACCAGTCGTGGAGAACGTTCTTACGATATTTATTCCCGTCTGTTGAAAGATCGAATTATCATGGTAACAGGACCAGTTGAGGACCAAATGGCTAACTCCATTATCGCTCAATTGCTCTTCTTGGATGCCCAAGATAATACAAAAGATATCTATATGTATATCAATACACCAGGTGGCTCTGTCTCGGCAGGTCTAGCCATTGTAGATACCATGAACTTTATCAAGTCAGATGTCCAAACCATTGTCATGGGGATGGCAGCTTCTATGGGAACAATTATCGCTTCAAGCGGCGCGAAGGGCAAACGCTTCATGTTGCCAAACGCCGAGTATATGATTCACCAACCAATGGGTGGTACTGGTGGTGGTACCCAACAAACCGATATGGCGATTGCAGCAGAACACTTGCTCAAAACACGGAATAACTTGGAAAAAATCCTTGCGGAAAATTCAGGTCAATCCATTGAAAAAGTGCATGCTGATGCTGAACGTGACAATTGGATGAGCGCGCAAGAAACACTTGAATATGGCTTTATTGATGAAATCATGGCCAATAATAAATTGGACTAAACCATCCTATGGGAAGGTCCGTCAAGAGGCTGGGACAAAAGTCCTAGCCTCTCAATTATTTTTGGATTGTCGAGCAAAACGCAGTGGTTGAGTGGGCTCTACTACGCTGATTTCATCAGCTTTTACAGCCCTACTCAACTGTGCGGAGGTGGGACGATGAAATCGAATTCTAACGAATTACCATTTTCTGTCCCACTCTCTTTTTTGCTCTCATAAAAGAGTAGTTCTTTTTCTTGAAATTTGATATACTAGTAACAGAACGAGAAAGGGATTGACCATGTTTGAGAAACAAGAAAGAACAGGCTTGATTGTTAAATTGTATTACAATCGAGACGGAAAAAAATTACAATCTGTCGGAGATGTCTTGTACCATTCTAAGAAATGCCGTTATGTCCAATTGTATGTGGACAGTGACAAGGCCGATCAAGTCATGGAAGACTTAAAAAAAGAACGTTATGTCAAAAAGGTCTTGCCTTGCCATCTCAAAGATTTAGATACAGATTTTGTGGGGAGTTTGCAACGATTGGAGACCCCATCTGTGGTCACAGAAGTTTAGAAAACGCAATCATTTGATGGATTGTGCTTTTTTTATTGACAATTGTCAGATAATTCGGTATATTCTTAATGTATTTAATTTAAGATTCATTTAAGGAGATCATTACAAATGAAGAAAAAATTTGCTCTTTCATTTTTAACCATTGCAAGCGTCGCTCTTCTTGCTGCTTGTGGTGAAGTTTCTACTTCAGGTTCAAACACAACTGGTAACGAAATCGGCAAGGAACTAAAAGTCGGTTTTAACTTTGAAAAAACTGGTGAAGTAGCAGCCTACGGTAGCGCTGAACAAAAAGGTGCTCAATTGGCCGTTGATGAAATCAACGCTAAGGGTGGAGCTGATGGCAAAAAGATCGTTGTCACAGATAAAGATAACAAGTCTGAAACAGCTGAAGCAGCTACAGTCACTACAAACCTTGTCACTCAATCAAAAGTGAACGCTCTTGTTGGACCTGCAACTTCAGGTGCTACTGCAGCAGCGGTTGCCAATGCTGGTAAAGCAGGTGTGCCATTGGTTACACCATCAGCAACTCAAGATGATTTGACAAAAGGTCAAGATTACCTTTTCCGTGCAACCTTCATCGATAGCTTCCAAGGAAAAATCATTGCTAAATACACAACTGATAACTTGAAAGCGAAGAAAGTCGTTCTATACTACGATAACTCATCTGACTATGCGAAAGGGATTGCTGAAGCCTTCAAGAAATCTTACAAAGGTGAAATCGTAGCAACAGAAACCTTCCAATCTAAGGATACAGACTTCCAAGCTGCCCTTACAAAAATCAAAGATAAAGACTTCGATGCGATTGTTCTTCCAGGTTACTACACAGAAACTGGTAAGATCGTAAACCAAGCGCGTGGTATGGGAATCAAACAACCAATCATTGGTGGGGATGGATTTAGTGATGCTAAATTCGTTGAACAAGCAACACCTGCTGCAGCTACAGACATCTACTACGTAGCTGGATTCTCTACTGAAGGTGAAATGACTGATAAAGCCAAGAAATTCGTAGAAGCATACAAAGCGAAATACAATGAAGAACCTTCAATGTTCGCTGCTTTGGCTTATGATTCAGTTTACATGGTTGCCGAAGCATCTAAGGGTGCTAAGAACTCTGTCGAATTGAAAGATAACCTTGCGAAGTTGAAAGACTTGGAAGGTGTGACTGGTACAATGTCAATTGACAAGAACCACAACCCGGTTAAATCAGCTCTTATGATTGGCTTGAAAGATGGTAAAGTCAAATCTGTTGAGTCTGTTAAACCATAATTATCATTTGTTGTTTGTACAAGAGGCTGGGAGAATAAAAATTCCTGGCCTCGCTCTTTATTGTTAGAAAGGATGGTTCAAATGCTCCAGCAATTAGTGAACGGTCTAATCTTGGGAAGTGTCTATGCACTCTTGGCCCTTGGTTATACCATGGTGTATGGAATTATCAAATTGATCAACTTTGCCCATGGGGATATCTACATGGTAGGTGCCTTTATGGGGTATTTCTTATTGAATTCATGGAAAGTGAACTTCTTTGTAGCCTTGCTTCTAGCCATGGTTGGGACAGCTATTTTAGGGGTTGTGATTGAATACCTGGCTTATCGTCCGCTTCGTCATTCGACTCGGATTGCTGCCTTGATCACAGCCATCGGTGTCTCCTTCTTGCTTGAATATGGGATGGTCTTCTTCGTCGGTGCCAATACCCGTTCCTTCCCTCAAGTTATTCACACGGTTCGTTACAACTTCGGTCCGATTTCCATCTCCAACATTCAGTTGATGATCTTGGGAGTGTCTGTTTTCTTGATGGTCGCTCTTCAATTTATTATCCAAAAGACAAAGATGGGGAAAGCCATGCGTGCTGTATCTGTCGATAGTGATGCGGCTCAATTGATGGGGATTAACGTAAACCGTACGATCAGCTTCACCTTTGCTTTGGGTTCAGCCTTGGCAGGTGCTGGTGGGGTCTTGATCGGTTTGTACTACAACTCGATCGAGCCTTTGATGGGGATGACACCAGGGATCAAAGCCTTTGTCGCAGCCGTTCTTGGAGGAATCGGAATCATTCCAGGTGCTGCCCTAGGTGGATTTGTTATCGGTTTGTTGGAAACCTTCGCTACAGCGATCGGTCTTTCAGACTTCCGTGATGCCATTGTGTATGCCATCTTGATTGTGATCTTGCTCATCCGTCCAGCAGGTATCCTCGGTAAAAATGTGAAAGAGAAGGTGTAAGCCATGAAACAAAATTTAAAAGTGAATTTAGTCTGGCTTGGTCTTTTGGTCGCAGGTTTTGCCTTGATCCAAGTCTTGGTTGCAGCGGGTGTGCTCAACCTCTTCTATATCCAAATTTTAGAACAAATCGGAATTAATATTATCCTTGCAGTTGGCTTGAACCTCATTGTTGGTTTCTCAGGTCAATTCTCACTCGGTCATGCCGGATTTATGGCGATTGGTGCCTACTCTGCAGCTATTCTCGGTTCCAAATCACCAACCTATGGTGCTTTCTTTGGTGCGATGGTTTTAGGTGCGTTGATTGCTGGTGTCGTTGCCTTGATCGTTGGGGTTCCAACCCTTCGGTTGAAAGGGGACTACCTCGCGATTGCGACACTTGGGGTTTCTGAAATCATCCGGATCTTGATCGTCAATGGTGGTACTCTAACAAATGGTGCTGCTGGGATCCTTGGTTTGCCTGCCTTTACAACTTGGCAATTGGTTTACCTCTTTGTTGTCATTACAACGATCTTTACGATTAACTTCTTACGCAGTCCAATTGGACGCTCTACCCTTTCTGTTCGTGAAGATGAAATCGCAGCAGAATCTGTTGGGATCAATACGACCAAAGTCAAAGTCATTGCCTTTGTATTTGGTGCGATCACAGCGGCGATTGCTGGATCTCTCCAAGCCGGCTTTATCGGCTCTGTTGTTCCTAAAGATTACTCTTTCACCAATACTATTAATGTCTTGATCATTGTCGTGTTTGGTGGTTTGGGATCCATGTCAGGAACAGTTGTAGCAGCCATCGTCTTGGGGATCTTGAACATGGTGCTTCAAGACTTCTCAAGTGTACGTATGATCATTTACTCATTGGCTTTGATTCTCGTGATGATCTTCCGTCCAGGTGGTCTTCTTGGAACATGGGAATTCAGCTTGAAAAAACTACTCTCAAAAAAGGAGGCTAACTAATGGCACTTCTTGAAGTAAAAAATTTAACAAAAAACTTTGGTGGTTTGACAGCCGTTGGGGATGTGACCATGGAACTCAATGAAGGGGAATTGGTTGGGTTGATCGGACCCAACGGTGCCGGGAAAACAACCCTCTTCAACCTCCTAACAGGGGTATATGAACCAAGTGAAGGGACCATTACCTTAGATGGTCAGCTACTAAATGGTAAAGCACCTTATAAAATCGCTGCTGGTGGTCTGGGACGGACTTTCCAAAATATTCGTCTCTTTAAAGATTTGAGCGTTTTGGACAATGTCTTGATTGCCTTTGCCAATCACCACAAGCCACATGTCTTTGCGAGTCTTTTCCGCTTGCCAAGCTATTACAAGAATGAAGAAGCTTTGAAAGCGAAAGCCCTTGAATTGTTAGCGATTTTTGGTTTGGAAAAAGAAGCAGATACCTTGGCCAAAAATTTAGCTTACGGACAACAACGTCACTTGGAGATCGTTCGTGCCCTTGCGACAGAGCCAAAAATCCTCTTCTTGGATGAACCTGCTGCAGGGATGAACCCTCAAGAAACAGCAGAATTAACCCAATTGATCCGTCGCATTCAAAAAGAATTTAATATTACGATCATGCTGATCGAGCACGATATGAGTTTGGTTATGGAAGTAACGGAACGGATTTATGTATTGGAATATGGTCGCTTGATTGCCCATGGTACGCCAGATGAAATCAAGACCAACAAACGCGTAATCGAAGCCTATCTAGGAGGTGAAGCCTAATGTCTATGTTAAAAGTTGAAAATCTTTCTGTACACTATGGCATGATCCAGGCTGTCCGTGATGTCAGTTTCGAGGTGAATGAAGGGGAAGTTGTTTCTCTTATCGGTGCTAACGGTGCTGGGAAAACATCTATTCTTCGTACGATTTCAGGTTTGGTGCGTCCAAGTGCTGGGAAAATCGAGTTTTTAGGTCAGGAGATTCAAAAGGTTCCGGCTCAAAAGATTGTAGCAGCAGGACTCTCTCAAGTTCCAGAAGGCCGCCACGTCTTTCCAGGCTTAACTGTTATGGAAAACTTGGAGATGGGAGCTTTCTTGAAGAAAGATCGAGAAGAAAATCAAGCTAACTTGAAGAAAGTCTTTTCTCGTTTCCCACGTTTGGAAGAACGGAAGAACCAAGATGCAGCAACCCTATCTGGTGGGGAACAACAAATGCTCGCAATGGGTCGTGCACTCATGTCAACGCCAAAACTCTTGCTTCTGGATGAACCTTCTATGGGATTGGCTCCAATCTTTATCCAAGAAATCTTTGATATCATCCAAGATATCCAAAAACAAGGGACAACGGTTCTCTTGATCGAGCAAAATGCCAACAAGGCTCTTGCTATCGCAGACCGAGGTTATGTTTTGGAAACAGGGAAAGTCGTTCTTTCCGGAACAGGAAAAGAACTCTTAGCCTCAGAAGAAGTCCGCAAGGCCTACCTTGGTGGATAAGATTTCTAAAGATTGTTTGAAAAGAAAAGTTAGCTAAACCTTTCTTCGGATTGATGATAAAGAAAATTTAGAAACTTTCCTTAGGTGAGTACGGGCGTTAGGTGAAATTATCCGGTGGATGATTTCAGCAATCCAGGAAGTTCCATGACTAATTAAGATACAAAGGGCGTTTGCGGATAAAGTCAAAATAGGATGTTTGACGCAGAATCTTTCGATTCTAGGAGAACTTATCTTTTTGGCACAATCTGTGGCCCGTATTCAATTCGTTTTGAGCCCCTTCGCTTTTTAATTTCTGAGCTCAGGCTAAAACAGTTCCCCGAACTGTTTTACTCTCAAAACTCCCGAGTGCTTGAAACAAGATTGTTTCAAGCACTTTTCTCACGGCGGAAAGTTTCAATATACTCCCAAATGATTCAAAAAATAGCATAATTTCTATTATGAAGAATTATTAATCTTATTTTATAGGAAAAACAGTTTGAATATGTTCGAAGAGGCTGGGACAAAAGTCCTAGCCTCTCAATTATTTTTGGATTGTCGAGCAAGACGCAGTGGTTGAGTGGGCTCTACTACGCTGATTTCATCAGCTTTTACAGCCCTACTCAACTGTGCGGAGGTGGGACGACGAAATCGAATTCTAACGAATTACCGATTTCTGTCCCACTCTCTTTTTTCATTTTTACTGGCTAAGATTTTTTCTTAGTAAAATAATTTAAAATATATAATTTCCTTTATTAATATGGTAAAATAAACGTAATTACTAATGATTGAAATGGATTATAAGTTATGCATATAGATCGAAAAATTCAATTGGGTGAATTATATAAGGAACTGAGAATTGCCAGAGGCTTAAAACAAAAGGATGTTGCTAGGAAAGGGTTAAGCATAGCACAATTGTCTAAATTTGAAAATGGGCAAACGATGTTAAGTGCTGATAAATTATTAATAGCGATAGAATCAATCCACATGACTTTTGAAGAGTTTGGCCATAAATTAAATAATTATGAATTACCTAAAGATATTATTTTAGGTAAGAAGATATCCACTTTATTTTTGAAACAGGATATTAAAGGATTAGAGTATCTATTAACCGAAGTATTACAGAGTGAAGAGACGGATCGATATCAAAGAATTCAGTCATTCATTATTGAAAATGCGATACATTCATTAGATCAAAACTATGAAAGAAATATAGAAGATAGAAAAGTGTTGGTAGATTATCTATTTTCAATCGAATCTTGGACATGGTTTGAATTATATGTATTTGGGAATACCATGACTTTAATTTCTGATGAAGATTTATTATTTTTTGGAGATCAGCTTGCGGAAAGGACTAAAGATTATAATTTTCTTAAACACAATTTAAGTTCTTTAAAATTAACGTACATAAATTTAATTGGCGAATTGATTTTAAGAAAAATTGATACTCAAGTTCCATTGTTTATACTCGAGCTAGAAAAGCTTTTTTTCCCATATGATATGCTAGAAATCATGTTGTTAAAATTTTTAAAATTAGTAAATGGTTACTTAAAGTCAAAAAATTCTAAAAAGGAAATTAAACAATTTATAGAGTCTCTTCGAGTTGTTGGTGATGAGTTAAACCAGATAGGGATAAAAATAGATATGTATCGGCAGGAGTACAGATTTACTCCTGCTTTCGCCTTTATTCAGGCGGTTTGACGTGTAGTACGCCGCATATATTCCCGCTCCATTTCCCGCATTTCCTCGTCTGTGGGAATATCCACAATCCCGACATAGGAATAGTAAATGTCGATTTGCTGTGTCCGTTTCCCGTCCTTTTTCTCACGCTCATGGATTACGATTTTATCCACAAATGCGTTTAGGATTTCGGGCGTGAGTTCGTCAATGCGGGTATATTTCTTCGTGACGGCTATCAGCTTTGCTACATTGGTCACTTCCATATCGGCTTGGCTGACCTCTGCGGTCAACGCTTCGATTTCACGCTTTAACTGTCCCTGCTCCGCTTCATATCCGTCTGACAGCTTGTAAAAGCGTTCGTCATTCAGTTTTCCGCTGACATTGTCCTCGTAGATTTTGCGGAACAGGCGGTCAAGCTCATCCATCCGCTTTTCGTCTTTTTCTATCTGTTTCTGCTTTGCGGACAGTTCGTATCGGCGTTCCGCAAGGGTGGTGTCTATCTGCCGTCGGATAAATACCCGCTCAAACTGCTGTAAATAGGACAGGAAATGCTGAAGCTGTTTCAAAACCAACTGGTTTAATGCGTCCTCTCGGATATAATGCTGCGTGCAGTTCTGCGTGCGGCTCGTCCGTTTGTACTGCGAACAGCGGAAATGGGCGTATCCGTTGGCAGTGGCAAGGCTTAACTTTGCCCCGCAGTCGGCACAATAGAGCAGTCCAGAAAACATGCTCGTAATCCCGCTTTTGTTCGGTCTGCGTTTGTTTTCCCGTATTATCTGTACCTTTTCCCATATATCCCTGTCAATGATGGGGGCATGGGCATTTTCGATATACGCCCGCCTGTCCTTTGCGGTGGGGATGCGTTTTTTGCTCTTAAAGCCAAGCCTTGTGGATTTGAAGCTTTCCGTTATGCCGATATATGCTACGTTTTCCAGAATGGCGGCTACGGCAGATGTTTCCCAGCAATACGGGTCTTCCGACACTTTTGCAACGCCGATTCCCTTTGACGCTTTGTAGGCTGACGGGGTAAGCGTCCTGTCTTTCCAGAGGGTTGTGGCTATGGCAGACACGCCCTTTCCCTGCATGCAGAGGGAGAATATCCTGCGGACGACTGCCGCCGCTTCCCCGTCCACAAGCCATCGGGTCTTGTCATCTGGATTCCGTAAATATCCATAAGGCGGCGCACCCAGATGTTCGCCTGCAAGCCCCTTCGCTTTCTTAACTTCCTTTACCTTTTTGCTCGTGCTTTTGGGATACCATTCGTTAAAAAGGTTGGTAAAGGCGGCAAATTCATTGCTCTCAAGGCTGCCAGTGTCCACGTTGTCCATGATGGCGATGAACCTCACGCCCGCTTCGGGATAGATGATTTCGGAGTAAGAGCCGACCTCAATATAATTCCTGCCGAAGCGTGACAAATCTTTGACAATGACTGTCTTTACAAGCCCTTTTTCAATATCCGCCGACATTTCCTTAAAGCTTGGGCGGTCAAAATTCGTACCCGTATAGCCGTCGTCCACATAGAATTTCGGGTTAGGGAAACCGTGTTCCTTTGCGTACTTCATCAGATATTCTTTCTGGTTTACAATGCTGTTGCTCTCGCCTTCCCGTCCGTCGTCCTGGCTTAAACGGCAGTACAAGGCGGTAAATTTTTCCTGCTGTCTTTTCATAAGGTTCTCCTTTCCGACAGCAGACACGGTATTGTGAAGTGTAGGTACAGTGTACCATACCTGTCCTCAAACTTCAACGCTTTAAAGCGGTAATTCTTCTGCGGTCTGCTATGCTCCGTCATCGCCACTCCAATCCCCGTCATTATAACATTCATATCCCTGCATGCCACGCATAAAAATATCCGTAAGCTTGGAAAGCAAATCCCGCCCGTCCTTTCGGAAATGGGCGTCGACGGTGTATTCCGTGCCGCCGATTTTCTCGGTAAAGCTCATCTGCTCTGGAACACGGACAAGGGGAGTGACGTTTTGGACGGGCGGCAGAGGGGGATATACTTTATCGGGATTTACCATAGGGGCGTCCCTGTATTCCTCCATGATTGCCTGTATTTCTTCTTCGGACTTTCTGCTCATCGCAATGATTCCTCCCTCCTGCGGTCTGTTTTGCCTGCCCTCCCGTTCTGGTTTGAACGCTGTTTTTCAGCCGTATCGTGGATTTGGTTTAAACAATCATCAATGTGGGCAGAGCGTTTTTCAATTCCATCCGCATATTTCAGCCGCTTTCGCAGTTCTGTTATCTGCTCCGTCACTCCGTTTTTTTCTTCTCGGAGCGTTTCTTTCTCGGCGGGTGAAGCACGCCGTATCTTATTCTGCAAGTGCCGCCGATAGTCGGTAAGCATGTCCATTTCCGTCTGGTTTTTCTCCCTGTCGGCGTGCAAATCGGAGAGGGTGGAGATGTCATGCTCTGACATATAGCGTACCTGTGCGGTAATCTCGTCCAGTTTCCGAAGCTCCTCTTTCATCAGCGGGCTTGTCGGCTTGTAGTCCGTGCCTTTCGGGAATATCCCCAACTGATAGCACCAGTAATAATACAACGCTAAGATTCCCGTGGTTTTCTGGTGCGGTTTCCAAGCCTTTTTATATTCCTCTGGCATATGGGGAGAGTAGGAAATCCTCGCTTTATAGTTCCCGTACCTTGCCCTTGTGCCTAAATGTGAGCGGATAAAATCGGGCGTTAAGCGTTCATCAAGCGTATCTAATCTTGTAAAATGCTTATACTGCGGCAGCTTCATCTTCCAATGCCCGCCCGAAAAATCAACCTCGTAGCCTTTGTCGGTAAGGTATCTCATCATGTGCGGAATATCCCGACTGCCGCTGATTGCCTCCGCCAAATCTTCCAGATAGACGTTGTAGCGTGTCGGCTTGCCGCTCTTTTCATCCAGATACAGCGGTCTTGAAGGGGCTTTCTTCGGGTTCTCAATCACCGATAATCCGTACTCTCTGCACAAGCGGTCTGACGTTTCCCTTAGCCGTTTCTGCTCCGATTTTGAGTAATTATATTTGCTCCCATCCAGATAGGAAACGGAGTTGAAGCAGAAGTGGTTGTGGAGATGCCCCCTGTCAAGGTGGGTGGCAACGATTATCTGGTACTTGTCGCCCCACATCTCCCTTGCCAGTTTCAAGCCGATTTCGTGGCATTGTTCGGGCGTTACCTCGTCTGGCTTGAAGCTCTGGTAGCCGTGCCAAGCGATATACCCGCCTGTCTTCTGGTACTGCTTTTTCGTCAGAATCATCTGCTGTAACGCTGTTTCTTTTAAACAGTTGATGGCGGAAACAAACTCTCCATTGTCCGTTTTCTCTGGATTTTTCACATAGGAGAACACGTCAAAGAAGTCCTGCATCTCCTTATTCGGCACGGTCTTTTCTGGATTTTCCACATAAGAAATCAGGTCTTTCAACCGTCCTTCGATGTGCCAGAGGCTCGTTGCCGCCATATCAGACTACCCCTTTCCCTGCATATTTTTCCATATCAAACGGTTGTGGCATAGTAAATCTCTGCTGCAAATCCATCACTAACTGCTCAATCTCCTTACAGATTTCAGCGGCGGCAGGATAGAAAGGGACGCATTTTCTGAAAGCATCATGCACTTCATAGAGCTTGCCTAGCAGTTCCCAAAACTCGGTTTGCGGCATTGGCTGTGGGGCATTTCCCCTGCATAACTGACGCATAAATTCTGCTGCGGACAGACCGCAGGCGGATGAATACTGCTTTAATTTTTCATGTTCTTCTTCGCTCAATCTAAAAGTAATGCATACTTTTTCTGATTTTTCTCTACTCATTTTTCTTAATCCTCCAGTCTTATTTTTTCTTTTATCGGGGTAGCTAGGGGCGCTGGACGTCCAGTGGACGTCCGCTTAGCGCCGACCGAAGCGGAGCGTAGACCTGTCCCCTAAGTTAGTACACACGCCTTTAGGCTGTGGATTGGGATTGTGGCTGACACAATCCGATGCTCGCTATCCCTGCGGACATCTCCGCAGGGCAACTTTTCTGTGCAGCGACATTCTTTATACCTGCCCTTACCCTCCGAAAAGAAAATCCTATGTGCTTCCACCTCCGTTCTGGATTTGATTACCTTTGACTTTTGGATAAATGAAAAAGCCGCTGCACCACACCACGAACGACAAGAGGATTCCCTCTCAATCTGATTCGCAATGTTATGTAGCGGCTTTGAAATTCAAAACCCATGTCAGCCTTGTCGATTGACCAACATTTCAATTTTATATCTATGTACTTATTTAATTTTCAATCTTCCAATTTCCCCATTAGTATTTTAGAATACCATAGCGGCAATATGGCTGTCAAGATTTTGCACAAACTTTTTAGTATTCCCTATGGACAGGGATTTTATTCACTTATTCTAAAATTGGGCGGGAGAATTTTATCCCCCACCCAATAGCCCATAAGAAAGCGTGCTGTATTAGATGCCTATAAAATCTTCTGCAACTTTTTTCTGAGATGGTCTAACCGTGCATAGATAGCACCCGTCGTTAAATGCACAAGCGGGGCAATCTCTTTTGTGGAATAGCCCTGCATTTTCAGCAGAACGATTTGCAGAGTACGCCTGTCCACCGTAAGCAATGCCTGATACAGATTTTCATCCTCGATTTCATCTAATAAATCCGTAACGGTCTTTATCTCGGATGATTGCTCTTTGTCTGCCATTCCCTCAAGGTATTCCCCGAAATCGCTTGTCCAATGGTAAAACCGCCTGTTGGAATTAAAGTCTGCCCTGTCGTCTATACGGATTTGTTCAATGGTAGTTTCATCAACTCCATGTTCCCGCAACACTTTTTCCTCGGCTTCTTTCCAGATACGCCACTTCCTGTCCTCACGTCCGTTGTTATATGCCATTCTTTTTTCCTCCAATCAATCTGAATTGAGCAGGCTTTAGCCTGCGATGAAATGTAAAAATCCAGATGGAGAGGCGGGGAACGACACCCAAAACAAGTAACAGCCCTGCGGCGTATTCCGATAAAAAACGACAAAAGAAAAACCGCAAAGGCTCTGTGACCTCTACGGTTATGGGAAATACTAATTCTGTTGTATGGAGATTGTACTTCTACCTTCATGGTGAGAAGTACCGTTGCACTGGCAGGGATTTTTTTAACTGGCTTCCTGCCAGTCCCTGATATGCTATGTATAGATAAACTTTGCTTTATATAAGCAGATGAATAACCGCCCGAAAAAAGAACATAAAAAAATCCCTCCAAATTTAAAAACAAATTCAGAGGGTAATTTAGGGTATAACAAAATAACCCACCCGAATATCGTTTTTTTTATTTGGTGAGTTTGTTCTTTCAAATACGAAACAAAAAGAGCCGATGATTCGTGAATTGTTCCACAATTTCATCGGCTCTGCGTCTTAAGCGTCTGGCTCTTTGATGACAGTTATCTTCAAGTTGTCAACTTTAATCAAGCTTTCTTGTCTGCATTTTGGACAATAAAGGGGATAATTCTCCAAAACAGTGTCCTTCCTAATTTTATTACGGGTTTTGCTCCCACAAACAGGACACAATATCCATTCGCATTTCATCATAATTAGTCTCTAATCCTTTCAAATCTCATTTTATATGACTTTTGCAAGCTGTTAAGCTAACTTGTGGAACATATGCCGAACCTTATCTATACGGCTATTCGGGCGGCGGGGTTGGCAAATAAATTTACCAATAGCTGGCTGGTATCCTTTTAACTCTGTCAAGCAGACTCCCTGCCCATTTGTGAAATAAGTTAAATCGTTCCTGTATTCTTGAATACATCTGGCAGGGATTTCTCCTTTCAGAATGACCTCGTCATTCTTTACCTGAGTACTTACAATATCTGCACAATACCTTGGGGCATCATGATACGCCCGTGAGAGATATTCCTGCGGTGCATAAATTTCAAAGTGGAGATATGGCTCTAATAGTTCTGTCCCTGCTTTTTTTAAAGCCTGCTCCAATACGATAGGGGAAAGCAGCCGAAAGTCTGCGGGGGTACTTACAGGACTATAATACAATCCATATTCAAAACAGATTTTACAGTCTGTCACTTTCCATCCATACAGCCCCTGCTCGCAGCCATAAAGAACCCCCTCCATAACCGCATTTTGGAACGATTGGTTTAAATATCCAAGTGAAACTCTGCTTTCATACTGCACTCCGCTTCCAATAGGGAGCGGCTCTATGGACAACCCGACAGAAGCCCAGAAAGGATTTGGCGGGACTTCTATGTGGATGGTATATTCTGCTTTTCTAAGCGGTCTTTCCATATATATAACAGTAGGCTCTTTTATTTCTGCCTCCACATGGTATTTTTCCTCAAGGATGGCACAAATGACTTCCATCTGCACATTCCCCAAAAAAGAAAGTATAATCTCATGCGTTGTAGTATCCACATAATATTTTAAAAGAGGGTCGCCATCTGAAATTTCTGTAAGTGCCCCAAGCAATATTTCCCGCTGTTCAGATTTCTTTACTGCAATCGTTGTTTGGAGCATAGGGAGAGGATTTTCAATAAATGCTCTCTGCGGCAACAGCATTTCGTTCCCCAAAATACTGTTTAGCTGCAAAACATCATTTGGTAAAATTACAATATCACCAGAGCAGGCTGTATCGGATGAATATAATTCACCGTTTGTCGGAACACACATCTCTGTGATTTTTATTTTCTCTTTTTCAGATATTTTAATAACATCCCTCAAATGCAATGTTCCGCTATATATACGCACATAAACAAAACGCCGCCTTTTCTCTGAATATTCAATCTTAAAAACCTGCCCGCATAGTTCAGATTGACCTTCAGGCGTTGATGAATAAAACTTACTGGCAATCACTTCTATAAGCTGCCGAATCCCCAGATTGTTTTTAGCACTTCCGTGATAAACGGGAAATAACGTTCCGTTTTGGAATCTCCTGTTTTCTTCCTGTTCCAGTTCTGACATTTTAAACGGTTTCCCTGACATATATTTCTCTAATAGTTCATCGTTTCCCATAATTACCGCATCCCACTGTTCCATATCGTCATTGTCCGTTACATTTATATGGGGATGCTGCCCAACCTTTTGCTTCACTATAATTTCCGAAGAAAGCTTTGCTTTCATTTCTTGATATACCATTGGCAAATCAATCCCCTCTTGGTCAATTTTATTGATGAAAAAAATTGTCGGAATCTTCATTGTCTGTAGTGCATGAAACAGTATACGGGTCTGTGCCTGTATGCCATCCTTTGCAGAAACTAATAATACTGCTCCGTCTAATACGGATAAAGAACGGTATACTTCCGCCAAAAAATCCATATGGCCTGGCGTATCTATAATGTTGACTTTTACATCCTCCCACTGAAAAGATGTCACTGCTGTCTGGATAGTGATTCCCCTTTGACGCTCCAAATTCATTGTATCTGTCCTTGTTGTGCCTTTATCTACGCTCCCTGGTTCTGCAATTGCACCACTGGTATACAATAAACTCTCCGTTAATGTTGTCTTTCCTGCGTCAACGTGAGCCAGAATGCCTAAGTTAATTATTTTCATGTGATTTTCCTCCTATCAACACCCAAAAAAGGGCATAAAAATACCCAGTGATAAATACTCCTATCACTGGGTAAATAACTCCAATAGCCCCAAAACACTTATATGTTTTCGGGCATATAAAATTACATGATAAAAGAATTCTTAAACTGGGTACAAAAAACTAAGCCCCATATTAAAAGTGAAACGGGACTGCTACTTTTTGTTCCCACTATCAAATTGACAGTTTATTTAAGAATACCTTGCCGCATATTTATTAACTCCTTGTATAATACTGAATCTAATTATATTCCTTAACCCTTTATTTGTCAAGCTGACAAACTAAAGCAGAAAAAGCGGCAGGATTTCCCCCTGCCACTAATCATCTGTTTATGCAAAAATAATTTCCTTTTCCACAATCTCCCTCGCACAAGCCCTTATGTTATTCATTCTTCCAGTCCATTTTAAGGCGTTTTCTGCCTTTAACTGTTCTGTTATGCCCTGTGCTTGTTTCATGCCCTCTATGAGCCGTTCAAAGCGTTCCTGTGCCTGTCTGTCAATGTCGGCAAGGTAAGCATTGAGCCTGCCGCTTGTGAGAAGATTGGTGTATGTAATTTTGCGGTACTCCCGCAGATAGTCCAAGTGCCGCCGTCCGAATAAGTCTATCGGCTGTTCCTTTTCGGGTGGTATGGTAAGGCAGGGTAAAATGTATTCGCCTTGCCGTTCGTATCTGCCGCCCATTTCCTCAAAGATTGATTGTACCATTTGTTTTTCCTCCAAATAAGATATTCACTCCATAATCATGTCTGCTATCATTAACACAATTTACGTTTTCTCCTTATCTGGTTTCATTCATAGTCAACTGATTAATATTTTAGAGGTAAAATTGGACCAGTTTGGGATACATATAAATTAGGCAAAAGATCAGATGTATGAGATAGGATATTTCATATTTGAAACTCTGTTAAATATTTAAAATTTAGTAGTAAACTATATTCAGATATAACAATTAAATACTTCGATATTTTGTTAATTCATATAAAAGAAAAAGTAATTCTGAAAAACTTAAAAATATTTTTTATTTGAATGAAGTTATGTCTATCAAGTTTCTACTAGAAAGGTATAGCAGATGAAAGTTTTTTTTAGAAATATTTTTTTTAGGAATCTGGTCTTGTCTAGTTTCTTCGATGATTTAGGTTCAACCATTTATAATCTTGTTTTTGTAGTTTTTGCAGCAAGTATTGCGAATAGTAAATTGGCGGTTGGTGTAGCAAGTTTTATACAATATATTCCAACGATTTGTGCTCTTTTTATTGCAATGCAGGCTGACAAAACAAAGAATAAGAAATTGTGGTTGCTATTATTAGGATATATACAAGCAGTATTATTTATTATGGTTGCGTTCTTATCGAAAGAAAATTCATGGCTAGTTTTCTCGATCGTATGTTTCATTAACATCCTATCAGATTGTATTGCAGAGTACAGAAGAGGCCTAGTATTACCTATGTTTCAGTCCCACATTCCCGAAGAAGATCTGATGGAAGCGTACTCTTTTGATCAAGTAATAAGTCAAATAACTTTGATTTTTGGTCAAACTTTGGGAGTTTGGTTACTAACGATTTCTCATAATAATTTCTTCTTTTTAGCTACGATAAATGCTATAAGTTTCTTATTATCATCGATGGTATTGCTTAAAATCCAAAGACAATTGACACATCCAGAAGTTAATTATTCACCAGAAAATGGGTTTATCTCACAACTTAAGAACCTTTACAAAAATAGTAAAAGTATATTTAAATATCAAGAGAAAGTACGTTTTGGTCTAATGATTTTTTCAATTTTAGGATTAAATTCGCTAGGCAGTGCTATTTTAATAATGTACAATTTGAAATTTACAGAAATAACTCCTTTTGGTTTATCTTTTGCTCAGTCGGTGTTTTTACTTCAAACAATATTATTTGTTTCAGCCCTAATTGGTGGAATGACCCCTAATGATTATTTTTCTAAACTTTCACTTATTAAAATACTTCAAATAGATAGTGGATTATTAATAGTCATAGGAATATGTGGTTGGATAAATAGTTTGGAAATTATTTCCTTTAGTGTGTTGGCATTCATGATGTATCTTAGTAGTAAGGTAAATCCCAAATTAAATAGTCTCTTAATGGCAAAACTTCCACCGGATATTCTTGCACAAACTAGTAGTTTTTTTAAGGTCATATCAGTATTATCAATGCCAATAGCAACTATTTTATTTACAAGTTTATCTATGTGGAACTCTCAGTTTGCCTGGGGTATATTCTTATTATTATCCATTGTGGTATTTGTACTTTCCTTATTTTCTAATAAATCGGTTGCTAGTGACTATGATTAGTTTGCAAGATTTAAATGTTGAATAAAAAGGTACGTGTGTTTGATTTTTCTAAATTTTGAAAACAAGAGAAAACTGCTGAAAGCGTTTGAAATCATTCTTAAAATCAAGTATAATAAAACTAATAAAAGCATAGGAGAACTTGTTATGGCTGTTAAAGATTTTATGACACATAAAGTGGTTTACATTAGTCCAGATACTACAATTGCCCACGCGGCAGATTTGATGCGCGAACAAGGTTTGCACCGTTTGCCAGTCATTGAAAATGATAAATTGGTTGGTTTGGTGACAGAAGGTACGATTGCAGAAGCAAGTCCATCTAAAGCTACAAGCTTGTCTATTTTCGAGATGAACTATCTCTTGAACAAGACTAAGGTTAAAGATGTCATGCTTCGTGATGTCATTACCGTCTCTAAATTTGCGAGCTTAGAAGATGCGACCTACCTCATGTATAAGAACAAGGTGGGAATTCTTCCAGTCGTGGACAATGACCAAGTATCCGGTGTCATCACAGACCGTGATATTTTCCGTGCCTTCCTTGAAGTATCCGGTTATGGAGAAGAAGGAGTTCGTGTTCGCTTTGTGACTGAAGATAAGGTTGGCGTTCTCGAACAAATCATTCACTTGATTGTAGAAGAAGGGTATAACATCGCCAATACAGTCAATATCCCAACAAAAGACGATCGTGTGGTTATCGAAGTTCAAATTGATGGGGTGACAGATCTAGAAGGGATCCGTAGTAAATTTGAAGCCAACGGTTTGAAAGTCGATGAAATCACTCGAACAACCGCAAAAGCTATTTAATAAAAAATCAGGCTGGATGACAATCCAGTCTGATTTTTGTATAAAGTAACTTAATAAATTCTGTAAAAATAATTAAGATTTTATTAATTATGACGTGTATTCTAAGATTTTCCGCCGTGAGAAAAGAGCATGAAACATACTTGTTTCATGCTCTCGGAATTTTTGAGATATTAGGCTCAAAAATTAGTCATGGAACTTTGTAAAAGTTCGCTGACGTCCGTACTCACCTAAGGAAAATCGTAAATAGAAAAACAAAGCTAGATGAGAATCTAGCCTTATTTTTTCTATTAACGGTTAATGGGTTGTTTTTCTTTATCTAAAGTAAAGCCTTCGCCGAGAATTTCATGGGCTTCTGAAATGGTGATAAAGGCGAATGGATCGATCTGATTGATGATGTCTTTCATTTGTTTCATCTCATTCCGCGAAACGACACAGTAGACAATATCCAGGTCCTTACGGCTGTAATAGCCCATCCCGCGGATAAAGGTAATCCCGCGACCCAGGTCGTCAGATACCTTTTGGGCAATTTCTTCTGGTTTAGATGTGACGATAAGGAAGCCTTTTCCAGCAAAACCACCTTCTCCAATCAAGTCAATCACAAGGGTGTCAATCAGGATAAAGAAGAGGGTATACATAGCTGTACGGACATCTTGGAAGACAATGACCACAGTTGTCAGAACAATGGCATCTACAATCAACATGAGCTTTCCCATACTGAGGGAAGTGTATTTGTTAAAGATGCGAGCGAGGATATCTGTTCCTCCAGTGGTTCCTCCAGCATTGAAGATAATCCCTAGCCCCAAACCAAGTACAACCCCTGAGGCGATACAGGCAAGCAGAATATCTCCTTTAAAGGCGTTAAAGATGAAGTGATGGTAGCGGTGGCTGAGGGGTATCGCTTCAAAAATCGCCATCCAAGCGGAAACCGAGAAAGTCCCCAGTAAGCTCAGGTAAAGAGATTTCTTGCCCAGCAGTTTCCAAGCCAGAACGAAGAGAGGGATATTGATCAGCAAGTTCATCAGGGATACAGGGATTTTGAGGAGGTAATAGGTGATCAAGGTAATCCCTGTCGCTCCTCCTTCATAGAAGTGAAAGGGAATGACCAAAAAATAGATCCCAAACGAAAAAATGCCGGCCCCCAAGATGATAGCCAGAATATCTTTAAATTTAAACATGATAGGTTGTCTCCTAAAACTTTATAAGATCATTGTAACAAAAAAGTGAAAAAATGAAAATGACTTTGAAAAATTTTCTCTCCTAAAATACAAGATTTTTACCCTTATTTTTGGTAAAATAAAAGGAAGAAAACTAGAAAGAGGATACTATGGTAAACGGTACATTAATTTCATTTGAAGGTCCAGAAGGAGCGGGGAAATCATCGGTCCTAGAAGCCGTTTTGCCTCTACTTGAAGAAAAAGGAATTCCTTTTATTACAACCCGTGAACCAGGCGGTGTAGACATTGCAGAAAAGATCCGCCAAGTCATTTTAGATCCAGACCATACTCGTATGGATGCCAAGACCGAGTTGTTGCTTTATATTGCTAGTCGCCGGCAGCATTTGGTGGAACGTGTCTTGCCAGCCCTTGCAGCTGGGAAGATTGTCTTGATGGACCGCTTTATTGATAGCTCGGTCGCTTATCAAGGGTATGGTCGCGGTCTGAGTGTGGAAGATATCGAGTGGCTCAATCAATTCGCGACAGATGGTCTTAAGCCAGATCTAACCCTTTACTTTGATCTGGATGTCGAAGAAGGGCTCGCCCGAATTGCCAAAAACCAAGAGCGGGAAGTCAATCGTTTGGATTTGGAAGGTTTGGAGCTTCACCAAAAAGTAAGACAGGGTTATTTGGCCTTGTATGAAAAGGAACCAGAGCGCATTGTGAAAATCGATGCTAGTCAATCCTTTGAAGCAGTCTTTGCGGATGTCTTGGCTGTTTTAGAAAATCGCTTGGGGATATTGAAATGAAGCTAGAAGAGATCCAACAGCTCCAGCCAGAATTGGTGGAGCGCTTCACCCAGATCTTAGAACACAAACAGCTCAGTCATGCTTATCTTTTTACAGGTTCGTTTGCCAGTTTTGAGATGGCCCTCTTGCTAGCTCAAAGTCAGTTTTGTGAAGATTTGCAGGGAGTCTGGCCTTGTGGCAAATGCCGATCCTGTCGCTTGATTGCTGAAGAAGAATTCTCAGACGTGAAGATTGTGCGTCCAGTCAACCAGATCATAAAGACTGATCGTATTCGCTCGTTGGTTCAAGACTTTTCTCAATCCGGGTTTGAAGGAAGTCGGCAGGTCTTTATCGTCCAAGATGCGGACAAGATGCACACCAATGCAGCGAATTCTCTCTTAAAGGTTATGGAAGAGCCCCAGAGTGAGATCTATCTCTTCTTGTTGACATCCGATGAAAACTTGATTTTACCGACCATCAAGAGTCGGGCCCAGCAGGTACATTTTCCTAAAAAGCAAGCCTACCTAACCGAACTGCTAGAAAAAGAAGGCTTGATCAAATCACAGGCAAATTTAGTAGCTCGTTTTAGTTTTAGTCTCGAAGAAGCAGAGCAACAAAAAAAGAATGCTACGTTTTTTGAACTAGCAAAAGTTTGTGATCAGTTCATCGAACGTTGTCAATCCAATTTGAATCGCGCCTATTTGGAAGTGACTCGATTGGTAAGCTTAGCAGATGATAAGGAAAAACAAAGCCAGGCCTTTCGTTTGATGGAGTTGGCTTTAGAAGAGCAGTTGCGCTTGAGTCGATCCCAGCAGTTGCTTGAGAAATTGAGTCTTGTTCGCAGGATGTGGAAGGCCAATGTTTCTTTTCAAAATGCTCTAGAATATATGGTTTTGAGCTTAGAAAGTTAAGGAGTCAGAATGAATAAAAAAGAATTATTTGATGCTTTAGACGGCTTTTCTCAGAATTTGTTGGTCACCTTGGCTGAAGTCGAAGCCATCAAGAAAAATTTGAAACAAGTCATCGAAGAAAATACAGCTCTTCGCTTAGAAAATGATAAATTGAGAGAGCGTTTGGGGGAAGTTGAGAAGACTTCATCCGCAAAGTCACAACACCATGGTCGTGAAAATTTGCAACGTATTTACAATGATGGTTTTCATATCTGCACTTATTCCTATGGTCAACGCCGTGAGAACGATGAAGAGTGTATGTTTTGTGACGAGTTGTTATTTAGGGAGTAAGCATGCAGATCCAACGAAGTTTTAAAGGGGAAAAGAAAACTGGGGTGCTTTACTTGGTCCCAACACCGATCGGTAACCGGGAGGATATGAGTTACCGCATGGTCCAGACCCTAAAGGATGTGGACTTGATCGCAGCTGAGGATACTAGAAATACAGGCCTCTTGCTCAAGCATTTTGAGATTGCGACACCCCAGACCAGCTTTCATGAGCACAATGCCATGGAGAAAATTCCAGATCTGATCGCCCATTTAGAATCTGGAAAAGACTTAGCGCAAGTCTCAGATGCAGGACTCCCTAGTATTTCTGACCCTGGTCATGATTTGGTCAAGGCAGCGATTGAACGCGAGATTCCTGTCGTAGCTGTGCCTGGTCCTAGTGCAGGTATAACGGGTTTGATTGCCAGTGGCCTAGCCCCTCAACCTCATATTTTTTATGGATTTCTGCCTCGCAAAGAGGGGCAACAGAAGGCATTTTTCCAAGAAAAAGTGGCCTATCCTGAGACTCAGATCTTTTATGAGTCTCCCCATCGAGTGAAGGCAACCTTAGAGAATATGTTGGCTGTCTATGGGGATCGTCCTGTCGTCCTGGTTCGTGAATTAACCAAAATCTACGAGGAATATACTCGCGGCAGTATTTCTGAGTTAGTCGCATTTCTTGAAGAAAATCCCCTCAAAGGGGAGTGTCTCTTGATCGTCGAAGGAGCCAAGGAAGAAGAGCTAGACCTAGAAGAGGTCGACTTGATCCAAGAGATCGATACCTTGGTCCAAGAGGGCATGAAGAAAAATCAAGCAATTAAACAGGTCGCCAAACAATACGGCCTGCAAAAGAGTGAGCTCTATGCTCGTTACCATCAAGACTAGGAAAGGTTGGAAGCAGGATGGAAATTAGAATGGCTTATCCCAACGAGATCAAGCGAATTATGGAAATCATCCAAGATGCCAAGGAAAGCCTGGCTCAAAGACAGGTCGACCAGTGGCAGGATGGCTATCCAGATGAAGAGATCATTTTTGAGGATATTCTAGAAAGTCGTGGCTATGTGGCCGTTGAAGATCAGGAAGTCGTCGCCTATGCAGCCGTCCACAAGGGAAATGAAGCGGCCTATAATGAGATTTACGATGGCAAGTGGGAGCATGACAACTATATGTATGTCACTTTTCACCGCGTCGCTGTAGCCAAAGAAGCTGCTGGCAAAGGGGTGGCTCAGACCTTCCTTCAAGGTTTAATCGAAGGGGAAAAAGGACCGGATTTCCGTTGCGATACGCACCCAGATAATCTGGTCATGCAACATTTGCTTGAAAAATTGGGCTACCATTATTGTGGGAAGGTCCCTATTGATGGCGTCCGTCTGGCTTATCAAAAGATCAAACGAAAAGCAGAAACGAGTCTATTCCAAGTGGTCTCAGAAGAGGACCGCTGGGACCAAAGAGCAGAAGAAGCCTATAATGATTCTCTATCTTAAACAATTTTATGAAAGCCCTATGGGGCTTCTTTCGATCGTTGTCAGTGAAGAAGGCCTTGTAGAGCTTGATTTTTATGATCCAAAAGAGGAAGCGCCTGATCCTTATGGGGCGCTGGAGCAGGTCCATCCCTACCATGAGAAGGTGAAGGAGTGGTTGGACCACTATTTTGCGGGAAATCCAATCGCTATCAGCTTTCCACTAGCACCGCAAGGGACAGCTTTTCAAGAGCGGGTGTGGCAGTTATTGCGAGAGATCCCATATGGTGAGACCAAGACATATGGACAGCTTGCCCAGGATCTTTCTTGTGGTTCAGCCCAGGCCGTAGGACAGGCTGTCGGACGCAATCCCTTGACGATCTTAGTCCCTTGCCACCGCGTGATGGGAAAAGATGGACAACTGACGGGCTATGCGTCTGGACTCGATCGCAAACGCTGGCTCTTACACCATGAAGGAATTACCTGGAAGGAGAAATAAAAGCGATGTATACCTTTATTGAATACCCAAAATGTTCGACTTGTCGAAAGGCTAAATCAGAATTGGACGGTCTCCAATATGACTTTCAAAGCCAAAACATCGTCACAGAAACACCGACTAGCCAAGAATTGCAAGACTGGATAGCAGCGTCTGGCCTACCGATCAAGTCTTTCTTCAATACTAGCGGGATGAAATACCGTGAACTCGGTTTGAAAGATAAGGTGGATCAACTGACAGTGAAAGAAGCGGCGGATCTCCTTGCTTCAGACGGTATGCTGATCAAGCGGCCTTTGCTTGTCAAAGACGGAAAAGTTGTTCAAGTGGGCTACCGAAAACCATACGCAGACTTAGGTTTGTAAAAGAAAAGGGAGTTGGATTTTCTTCAGATCTATAATAAAGGTATGCCAGAAGCTTTCCTTGGGTGAGTACGGACGTCAGCGAACTTCAAAGAAGTTCCATGACTTAGTTTTGAGCCTAAGGTCTCAAAACTCCCGAGTGCTAGAAACAATAATGTTTCTAGCACTTTTCTCACGGCGGAAAGTTTCGGTATATTCTTTATGAGATTCATAAGTTAGAACTTATTTTGATTTCTTGACAAAATCGCGTAACCTATCTTACTTATAATTTATTTATATATATTCTAAAGGGAGTTGGGCTCCCTTTTCATTTTGTAGTGAAGATGATATAATCATACGAGTGAAATCAATGAAAGAGAGTCAAGCATGAGTATTTTAGAAGTGAAAAATTTGAGTCACGGTTTTGGGGACCGTGCGATTTTTGAGGATGTGTCCTTCCGTTTGCTAAAGGGAGAACATATCGGTCTTGTCGGGGCCAATGGTGAAGGGAAATCCACCTTCATGAGCATCGTGACTGGTAAGATGCAACCTGACGAAGGGAAGGTCGAGTGGTCTAAGTATGTGACGGCAGGTTACCTGGATCAGCATTCGGTCTTAGAAGAAGGACAAACAGTTCGCGATGTTTTACGGACAGCTTTTGATGAGTTGTTCACAGCTGAATCTCGCATCAATGACCTCTATATGGCCATGGCGGAAGAGGGAGACGATGTCGATGCTTTGATGGAAGAAGTAGGAGAACTCCAAGAGCGTCTAGAAAGTCGTGATTTTTATACCTTGGATGCCAAGATCGATGAAGTGGCCCGTGCTCTTGGGGTTATGGACTTTGGCATGGACACAGATGTGACCTCCTTGTCAGGTGGGCAACGGACCAAAGTCCTCTTGGCCAAACTCTTACTTGAGAAACCAGATATCCTTCTCTTGGACGAGCCAACCAACTACTTGGATGCAGAGCACATCGATTGGCTCAAACGCTACTTGCAAAATTATGAAAATGCCTTTGTCCTCATTTCCCATGATATTCCTTTCTTGAACGATGTGATCAACATCGTCTACCATGTGGAAAATCAGCAGTTAACCCGCTATTCCGGAGACTACTACCAATTCCTTGAAGTCTATGAAATGAAGAAATCGCAATTGGAAGCGGCTTATGAGCGCCAGCAAAAAGAGATTGCTGATTTGAAAGATTTCGTAGCCCGCAATAAGGCGCGTGTGGCTACACGGAACATGGCCATGTCTCGTCAGAAGAAGCTGGACAAGATGGAACTCATTGAGTTGCAAAGTGAGAAACCAAAACCCTCCTTTGAATTTAAAAATGCCCGGACTCCTGGACGCTTTATCTTCCAAGCCAAAGATCTTCAGATTGGCTATGACCGTCCGTTGACCAAGCCTTTGAACTTAACCTTCGAGCGCAATCAAAAGGTGGCCATCATCGGGGCCAACGGGATCGGGAAAACCACTCTCTTGAAGAGCTTGCTGGGAATCATCCCACCAATCGCTGGTGAAGTCGAGCGTGGAGACTACCTAGAGCTTGGCTACTTCGAGCAAGAGGTCGAAGGTGGCAATCGTCAGACCCCGCTTGAAGCAGTTTGGAATGCCTTTCCAGCTCTCAACCAAGCAGAAGTCCGTGCAGCCCTTGCTCGCTGTGGTTTGACTACCAAGCATATCGAGAGCCAAATCCAGGTGTTATCCGGTGGAGAGCAAGCCAAGGTACGCTTCTGTCTCTTGATGAATCGTGAAAATAATGTCTTGGTACTAGACGAGCCGACCAACCACTTGGATGTGGATGCCAAAGATGAATTGAAACGGGCTCTGAAAGAGTACAAGGGATCGATCCTCATGGTTTGCCACGAGCCAGACTTCTATGAAGGCTGGATGGACCAAATCTGGGACTTTAATGAATTGACTTAAAGACAAAAAGAGAACCGCATGGTTCTCTTTTCAGATTCTTCTTAGAAACTTTCCTTAGGTGAGTACGGAGGTTAGGTGAAAATATCCAGTGGATGATTTCAGCAATCCAGGAAGTTCCATGACTAATTATTGAGCCTAAGGTCTCAATAATTCCGTGTGCCTGAAACAAATCTGTTTCAGGCACTTTTCTCACGGCGGAAAGTTTCAGTAGATGAATGACTTAAATAATTAGAATTCTTTTTTTTACCAATGAATCTATTAGCTAATTTTATGTAAAATGTTTATCAATATCTTAAAAAGAGAGCCTCTCGGTTCTCTTTTCATTATTTCTTGAAATTATAGTCTTTTAAGATCTCGATTTTTTCAATCTTTATGTCTGTTTTTGGTTTGTCCTTATCATCAGTTTCGGCAGAGGCGATTTTATCGACCACATCCATGCCATCGATCACTTGGCCAAAGACAGTGTAGTTACCACCATCGAGGGTTGGATTTCCACCATTTTTATAAGCATCGATGATCTTAGCTGGGAAGCGGTCAGTTGGGAGTTTACTTGAAATATCATCCTTATTTTGGTTGATATAGAATTGACTCCCATTGGTATTTGGACCAGAATTGGCCATGGCAAGGGCTCCACGAAGGTTGTAAAGGTATGGAGAATACTCATTCTCAAAACCAGTACCTGAATCTTTGGATTTGTCTTTGCCCTTCCAGATGGATTCGCCACCAGTACCATCTCCCTTAGGATCCCCAGTTTGGATCATAAAGTTGTTAATGACACGGTGGAAAAGTAAGCCATTGTAGTAGCCTTCTTTTGCGTGGGTCAAGAAGTTTTCAACTGCAAGTGGAGCATATTTAGGGAAGAGCTTGACAGTGATGTCGCCTTCAGTTGTTGTGATTTTAACTTCTGCTTCGTCTTCAGCCACTTCATTTGAGAGCTGTGGAAAAACTGCATTTTCATTGGTCATGGCATCGTTAAAATCTTTGCGCAGTTGTTCTAATTTCTTTTGTTCTTGTTCAATTTTCTTTTGATCTTTTTCACTAGAGCTAGAAGTTGCTGTCTGCTCTGTCTTTTCTTTGCTTGCGCTTGAAGAGCTAGCGTCTGTCTTATTGGACGAACAAGCTGTCAAAGCCAAGCCGGAAAATAATAGTAGTGCGATTAATTTTTTCATATTCTTCCTTTCCAACATAGTTGTCTTTCTCTATTGTACCTTAATTTTGCGATACTTTCAAATCTGGACGGGATTCTCTATTTTCTGAGGTTGTTTCAAGACCGATAACATTTGATAAATCACTAATTAAGAAGGAAGTTGCGTATAGATGGAAAATTCGGTATGATGGGAGATATGTTAATTTGTTTGAAAATGAACGAATTCCCTCAAAAACCGTATCATGAATAGGAGGCTACAAATTGGATTATAAAACTCTACGCAAAAACTATAGACTCTATATTAGATCTGCAGGCTTGTTAGCAATGCTTCTGATCTTTTGCATTGGATTAGTGGTCAGGGATACTCTTCTTCAGACTGCTGGCGTTTTATTGGTTATTGCATGCTTGATTTTATTCATCCAATTGCTCAAGAAAAGCTACACCAACAAGTGCAACACCTTGCTCCATGTAGACTTAGATTTAGCTTTTTGGCAGCAATACCTTCAGTTGAACAAGAATGTGAAAAAGCCCATTTTACAGATAGATATTAAGCTGACATCGGTTGCCTATTCGTTTATGATGGGAGATTTTGATACTGTTATAAAGGAAGCTAGAGAAGCAATCAGTCAGACGGATTGTCCGCAGAAATATAAGAACTTTTTTGAGAGTTATCTCATGCGATCTACTGTTCTCACAGATCCTGATTTGACTAGAGAAGAACTGGAGGGTCGGTTGAATGAATTGACCATCACAGACCCGACTTTAGCTGAGAAAACTAAAAAGGTCTGTCTCGCTTTTTATGATTTAACCATTGCCCACCAAAGCAATGACTATTTCGAAGACTTAAGCAATGACTTCAAGTATCAACAGTTGGAAATTATCTACTACCAAGCCTTGAATGCTACTCTTAAAGGTGATAAGGATAGAGCGAAAGAGCTTTTTCGTAAGTTGATTTCAGAAGATGAGTCACTCTATATCGTTCGAAAGGCTAAACAATACTTGGAGGATGAGGGCAGTCATCTGTAAATCCTCTAATCGAAATAGAGATTAATTGAAAGAGCCTGAACAAACACAAGGAGTTTTTGGAAGGTAAGAATGAAGAAATCAATCTTTAAGGCTAATTTTTATGAAAGCCGTCGTTTGCGTCACGATGGCTTTATCGATTATATGGTCAAGGACACAAATAGTCGCAAAATCTACACAAAGCCATTTAGTATTGCTAGGAAACTATTTTCATTTTTGGGGATTTTGTTCCTGTTTGGACTATCAGCAATAACCGATTCAAATATTGCCCATCCACAGAATGGCATGACTGTGAAAACTTGGGGCATCAATTTTTTGCCATTCTGGTTATTTTTCTTGTGCGGTTTTTTGTGGTATGCCATAAGTAAAGTCAATTGTAGAAAACAATACATTGCAAAAGTTCCATATGTTAGCATTCTAAATGGAAACTTGTATATAATATGGATGATATTGTTTGTTAATTTATTCTTTATTAGTGGTTTTGGGAGAACTTTAACCATTCCTGGTTTACTTGTAATTTATTCTCTAATTGGAATCATTGATGGGATGATTATTCGAAAAAGAATATCTTCAATTCGAACTCGATTATATGAAAAACAAACTGATAATGGTTCTCAATCTAAACAAATTCAATTAGTTACAGGATTTGCTGGAGGAATTGTTGCAATTTGGATGGTTTTAAAATTCTTTTTTCCACAAATCGGAGAAGTTAGAACCGATATTATAGGTGTAGTATCAGTGATTGGTATGATATTTCTAATGAATGTGATATTTTTGGGTATGTATTTTATATTACTTTTGCCCCATTCACTGTATGGTTACTATCGAAATAAATATTCAGAAGAATATCGAGAGTTCGAAGGAAAATCACTGGAAGAGTGGTATGGTAAGAAGTACCTGAAAAAACACAAGGAGTTGTTGGAAGATAAGAATGAAGAAATCGATCTTTAAAGCCAGTTTTGAAGAAAGTCTCAATCTCGAAGACGATGGGTTTGTAAAGTTACAGCAAGAGCAACATGATAAGACAGCGAAATTTTTTAAGAATGGGCATGCTTCTCTTTGGTTTCGAATTCGAAGTTTTATTTTATCCCTTATTTTTCCTGTCGGTTTTAACTTCTTTCTGTTGATTGTATCAATGGAATTTCATGAAAGCAAGACGTTAACTCTTCCAATAGCTAAGCATGAATCCTTAACAGTAAATGTATTTTTAATCTTGGTTCTCATTTGGCTTTCTTTCGTTGTGATTGGAAAGTGGGTGAAACGAGCTTACCTGTTACCATATCGCTATCAGTTTCACGTTTTTACATTTTTGGTTTGGTTCATATTGGAAATAGATCTAGTTGTTTTTGACATTTTATTGGCCAATCTATCCACTGCGGAAATCATTGCCATTTATGGAATCATGATGATAGCAACTTACATGCTGTTTACAATTGCGTTAGCAGGATTAAGAAAACTTATGTATGCAGAGGCTTCGGAAGATACTTTCCTTAATAAGATCGCAAAAATGATTTCTCTTTATGGGATGGCTATTTTAGGAATAGGGATCATTATCAAGCATATTTTGGGAATCTTTTCATTAGATGTTTCAACTTCCATCAAGGCATTTGGCTTTTTATTGCTGTGGATCTTTTGTAATATAGTAGTGCTTGCTGTCAGTGCTTTTATAGGCTTACCATACTTCCTCCAAGCCTACTACAAATGGAAATATCCTGAAGAATACCGAAACTGGGAAGGTAAGTCAGTAGAAGAATGGTATGGCAAACAATACCTGAAAAAACACAAGGAGTTATTAAAAAATGAATAAGAATTTTAACGAGATGTCGTTTGATGAATTGAAATGTTACCGTAGAGAAGTTCTTTGGAGATCTTTGGGCTTATTACTGGTCATTATTTTAGTGATTACGGGAATGGTATTTATGGATGTGAACCATGTTTCTCCGTCCAATCAGAATCGTTTTCGGGGTATTGGTTTGACAACGGTCATTGCGCTCTTTGGCTACTTGAAGCCTCTGATGGCAGCAAATCGCGTGATGCGAGACCATCCGGATTGGGTCAAGAAATCAGGTTTCGGAGCAAAAATTCCCTTGCCGATGGCTTGGCATGTCAAAAGACTTTGCGTCCTTGGAGCGAATCTACTGGTGATTGGAGTAGGATTTACCTCACTATATAAACCACAAGTCCAACAGACAAATTTACAAGATCAAATCGATATCATTCAAATGGATCATGACTTGGAAAGAGAGCAAAAATTCGACCAAGTTCTAGATACCATCACACCGGAGGATAAAAAATCTGAGTAAGAACCATTTTGGAATTTGAACATCATTGAATATCGTTCTAAACAGCTCTAAAGAACAGTGCCCACTCGGTGCTGTTTTTCTGCTTTCTGCTACAAATTTATGGAAGAGATTTTACTAGAGAACTAGCTTGGAAATGTGATATAATAAAGGTTATGGCAAACAATAATCAATCAAAAAAAACACGGTCGACAAGACGACTGTCCAAAGCAGAATTAGAAAGAAAAAAAGCAATTCATCGCATGATTGCGACCATTCTGATTAGTCTGGTCTTAATTTTTGCGGCCTTGAAATTGGGGGCAGTAGGGGTCTTAGCCTATAATTTGATCCGTCTTTTTGTCGGAAGTTTGGCTTATTTGGCTATTTTAGCGACCTTCTTCTACCTTTATGCCTTTAAATGGCTGGATAAACACGAAGGGGTGATTTCAGGATTCCTAAGCTTCTTTGTTGGGGTTCTTTTGATGTTTCAGGCCTTCTTTGTATCCTCCCTTCATTTAGACAATAATGGAATCAAGGTCACTTTTTCAAGAATCATGGCAGACTTGATTCATCTGCGAGTGGAGAGTTTTGCCGGTGGTGGTATGATCGGTGCCCTTCTTTATGCTCCGATTTCCTTCCTGTTTTCAAATATTGGCTCTTATTTTATTGGCCTTCTCTTTATTGGATTGGGGATCCTCTTGATGAGTCCTTACTCCATCTATGATTTGTTTGAAAAGGGATCGGAAGCCTTCCACGCTTCTATGGAAAAACGCAAAGAACGTCGCGAGCAGAAATTCCTTGAAAAAGAAGCGAGAGCTGCTGAGGAAGCTGCTGCAGCTGAAAGAGAGCAAGAAGAAGCAAGTGCAGTTCTTCCATCTCCCCTTTCAATGGAAGGGCATCCTGTAGACCCTGAAACGGGAGAGGTGCTGGCGGAAGAGCCGTTCACAGAGACCTTCCCAGAAGCCGAAATTGTCGCACCAGCAACACCAGAGATCTACCTGCCAGATGAAGAATGGCCTGAAGAGCCTGAAGCATACGAAGAGCTTCCGGAAGCCGAAGAATTCGAGGACGATGGAGAAGAAGTTCAAGTGGATTTCACACCTAAGGAACTCCTCCAGTACAAGCTTCCAACCATTGATCTCTTCGCACCTGACAAGCCCAAAAATCAATCCAAAGAGAAAAACATCGTTCGTCAGAATATCCGCATTTTGGAAGAAACCTTTGCAAGCTTCAATATCAAGGCGACAGTGGAGCGGGCAGAGATCGGTCCTTCTGTCACCAAGTATGAAGTCAAGCCAGCTGTTGGTGTGCGGGTCAACCGCATCTCCAACCTAGCAGATGATTTGGCCTTGGCCCTAGCTGCCAAGGATGTGCGGATTGAAGCACCAATTCCAGGGAAGTCTCTGGTCGGGATTGAAGTGCCCAACTCAGAGATTGCGACCGTTTCCTTCCGTGAATTGTGGGAGCAGTCCAAAACAGATCCAGCTAAACTCCTTGAGATTCCTCTTGGGAAGGCTGTAGATGGTTCAGCTCGGACTTTTGATTTGGCTCGGATGCCCCACCTCTTGGTAGCGGGTTCGACCGGATCTGGTAAGTCAGTAGCGGTCAATGGGATTATTTCGAGTATCTTGATGAAGGCCCGTCCGGACGAAGTCAAGTTTATGATGGTCGATCCAAAGATGGTGGAGCTTTCAGTCTACAATGATATTCCTCACCTTTTGATCCCAGTTGTGACCAACCCACGAAAGGCCAGTCGAGCCCTGCAGAAGGTCGTTGATGAGATGGAAAATCGCTACGAGCTCTTCTCGAAAGTGGGTGCTCGCAATATTGCTGGCTTTAATGCCAAGGTGGCTGAGTACAATGCCCAGTCTGAGATGAAGCAAGTTCCCCTTCCATTGATTGTGGTCATTGTTGATGAGTTGGCAGACTTGATGATGGTCGCAAGTAAAGAAGTGGAAGATGCTATTATTCGCCTTGGACAAAAGGCGCGTGCAGCGGGGATCCACATGATCTTGGCAACTCAGCGACCATCGGTTGACGTTATCTCCGGTTTGATCAAGGCCAATGTGCCTTCCCGTGTCGCTTTTGCGGTATCATCTGGGACCGACTCACGGACCATCTTAGATGAAAATGGAGCAGAGAAATTGCTCGGTCGCGGGGATATGCTCTTTAAACCGATTGATGAAAATCACCCGATCCGTCTACAAGGATCCTTTATCTCTGATGATGATGTGGAGCGGATTGTCAACTTTGTCAAAGAGCAGGCAGAAGCTGATTATGATGATGCCTTTGATCCAGGAGAAGTATCGGAGTCAGACTTTGACGGAGGCATGGGTGGCTCTGATGAAGGTGATCCTCTCTTTGAAGAGGCCAAAGCGCTCGTCATCGAGACCCAAAAAGCCAGTGCTTCGATGATCCAGCGCCGCTTATCGGTTGGTTTTAACCGGGCGACTCGCCTCATGGAAGAGTTGGAAGCAGCGGGTGTGATTGGACCAGCTGAAGGGACTAAGCCTCGAAAAGTGTTGCAACAATCATAAGGATAGGGAAAAAGGGCATATGGCCCACTCCCTTTTCTTTTTATAGAAAATAGAAAGTAGGACCAGATGAAGTTAGACACGATTCATCATATTGCCATCATTGGACGGGATCGCGACGCCATGTTGCACTTTTATGTGGACCAGTTGGGCTTTGCGATTGTCAGTGAGTATGACCGTCCTGAACGCGGAGATATCTTGATCAATCTCCGTCAGGGGCAGCTGACTTTAGAACTCTTTATCAAACCGACGGCCCCAGACCGTCCGAAGCTCCCCTTGCCCGAGCATGCGGGACTGCGTCATCTGGCCTTTCAAGTGGACGATGTAGAGACCTATCTAGCTAGATTGGATCAGCTAGGTATTGAGAATACAGGCCTTCGCTATGATGATTTTGATGGCAAGAAGATGGCATTTTTCTTCGATCCAGAAGGATTGCCCTTGGAAATACATGAGTGAGGAAAGCAATGGTTAGATTAGAAGGACTCAGTCAGGAAGAAGTAGCGGAAAAGATCCAAGAGGGCAAGCAAAATAAGGTCACAATCAAGACAGAAAAAAGCCTAGGACAGATCATTCGAGACAATGTCTTTACCTACTTTAATCTGATATTTTTGATTTTGGCTATTTTGCTGGTAGCAGTGAAATCTTGGAACAATCTCTTGTTTGTCCCGATTGTCGTGGTCAACTCCTTAGTTGGTATTGTGCAGGAAGTCCGCTCTAGACGGATCTTGCGTCAGATGCAATTTCTACACATGAGTGAGGCGATCGCTCTTCGCGAAGGCAAAGAAGTCGCTCTACCTATCGATCAGCTGGTGGAGGGTGATCTGGTTCTCTTTCAAGCTGGAGATCAGATCTATGCGGATGGGGTCTTGCTGGAGGGCGAGCTAAAAGTCGATGAATCGCAATTGACAGGTGAAGCTGATGAGGTCAAAAAAGGAGCGCAAGATGCGCTCATGTCAGGTAGCTTTGTGATTGCTGGTCAAGGACTGGCACGATTGGAAAAAGTGGGGAATGACTCCTACATCAACCAATTGAGCTTGGAAGCCAAGCAGGTCAAGTCCCATGAGGAGTCTGATATGGTTCATGCAGTTAACCGCATCGTAGGGATCATTGGTCTCCTTATCATTCCGCTAGGTTCCCTCCTTTTTCTTCGTAGCTATATCAGCCTAGGCGATAGCCTAAAGCTCAGTGTGACTTCAACAGTCGGAGCCTTGATCGGGATGATTCCAGAAGGTTTGTACCTCTTGATGACCTTGGCACTGGCTCTTGGTGCTGTCAGATTGGCCAAGGAAAAGGTTCTGCTCAATAGCATGAAGGGGATTGAGACATTATCGCGCGTGGATGTCCTTTGTGTCGATAAGACAGGGACCATTACAGAGCCTGGTATGGAAGTGACAGAGATTCGTCCAGTTAAAGACGCTCAAGACTTGGAAGCTCTAGCTCAGTATGTAGAAGCTAGTATGGATCAAAACGATACCATGGATGCGATCCGAAAATTCCACAAGACGCCAGTCAGCCGTCCTTGGAAGACTCTTGAAATACTGCCCTTTACGTCCAAGAAAAAGTATGGGGCCATTGCCTTTGAATCGGGGATCTATGTATTAGGCGCTCCAGAATTTGTTTTACGAGAGAGCTTCTCTGAGCTTGAAAAAGAGATCGCCCCTGCTACTCAGGCAGGCCATCGGGTCTTGGCCTTTGGAAAATATAGGGGAGAAGACCTTAGAGAGACGTTAGAGGCTCCTGTAGATTTGGTAGCCTGGATTATTCTCTCCAATCCTTTGAGAAAAAATGCCAAAGAAACCTTCGCCTACTTTAAAGAACAAGGTGTAACCATTAAGGTCATTTCAGGGGACAACCCTGCTACCGTCTCAGCTATTGCACAAAAAGCAGGAATTGAAGGAGCAGAGGATCTAATCGATGCCAGAACTTTACTGACGGAAGAAGACATGCACCAGGCAGCGAGCCAGTATACAGTCTTTGGTCGGGTGACCCCAGAGCAAAAGAAAAGCCTTGTAGAAGGCTTGCAGGCAAAGGGGCATAAAGTAGCTATGACCGGAGATGGCGTCAATGATATTCTGGCCCTCAAAACAGCGGATTGTAGTATTGCGATGGAATCTGGAAATGATGCGACCAAAAAGATGGCGCAAGTGGTCTTACTGGATTCTGACTTTGGGAAGATGCCGTCTATCGTGGCAGAAGGTCGTCGTGTGGTCAATAACATTCAACGATCAGCTAGTCTCTTTTTGATCAAGAATATCTTCTCCATTCTGTTGGCTATCTCAGTGACGCTCTTAGCCTTTACCTATCCCATCATGCCGTCGCAGATGTCTTTGATCAGTGGATTTACGATTGGGATTCCAGGATTCTTTCTAGCGCTCGAGACCAATAGCGAGCGCATCAAGGGGCGCTTTATTGAAACGGTCTTTAAAAATGCGCTACCTGCTGCCTTGACGGATTTTATACTGATCTTCAGTCTGGTATTGCTCTCTTCAACATTTGGCATGAGGTCAGAAGAGCTCTCGAGTGTAGCCATCTGCTTGATGGCCTTCGTCGGTTTTACCATCATCTACCAAGAATCCCAGCCTCTCAATCACTACAAGAGACTGGTTCTCCTAGGAAATATCCTAGCTTTTCTGGTTTCAAGTAGTATCTTAGGAAAATTCTTCAACATGAGCCCCTTGAGGCTTCAAACGCTGCTTATCTGCGCCATCATGGCGGTTCTTGCTCTCATATTGATTCAAGTCTTCAAGAAACTAGTGGGCTGGTTCTTTCATCGGAAGAAATAAAAGAAAGAGAGTGGGACAGAAATCGGTCATTCGTTAGAATTCGATTTCGTCGTCCCACCTCCACACAGTTGAGTAGGGCTGTAAAAGCTGATGAAATCAGCGTAGTAGAGCCCACTCAACCACTGCGTCTTGCTCGACAATCCAAAAACAATTAAGAGGCTAGGACTTTTGTCCCAGCCTCTTTTTGGCATTAGATAAACAAACTAGCGGTTAGGATCAGATAGAGCAAGAAGGTGACTAGAAATCCAGCGCGCCAGAAGTATTTGATAAATTTAGGGTAATAAAAACACTTTTTCTTTTTTAAGAAATAAATCGTTAGCCCCAAGGCTAAAAGCGAAAGGCTTAAAGCTAGTAGCGGTAAGAGGCTGTGATAAAAGGCGCTGTCTGAGATCAGGTAGTACTCCAAGGCAAATAAAGGAAAGGCAATATCAGTGGATCGCCATCCTCTTTTTTGGAGTTTAAAGAGGTGAATGATGATGCCGCTCAGAATCAGCGTTAAAAAAATAAATAATACAGAAGCAACTTTGATTAACATAGCTTCATTCTATCATAAAACGAAAAAAAAGTTTACTATATTTTAATTTTTTCTTGCAAAAAAAGAGAAATCGTGTATAATAGAAAGGTATGCACAAAGCATACTTGTGGGAGGTAAAAATCTGTAATTACCGCCAAAACCACAAAGGAGGATTTAAGAAATGGCTAAAAAAGTCGAAAAACTTGTAAAATTGCAAATCCCTGCTGGTAAAGCTACTCCAGCTCCACCGGTTGGTCCAGCGCTTGGTCAAGCAGGTATCAACATCATGGGATTCACTAAAGAGTTTAACGCTCGTACAGCTGATCAAGCTGGTATGATCATCCCAGTTGTTATCACTGTTTATGAAGACAAATCATTCGATTTCGTTACAAAAACACCACCAGCTGCTGTTCTTTTGAAAAAAGCTGCAGGTGTTGAAAAAGGTTCAGGTACACCGAACAAAACAAAAGTTGCAACTGTAACTCGTGCACAAGTACAACAAATCGCTGAAACTAAGATGCCAGATTTGAACGCTGCAAACATTGAGTCTGCAATGCGTATGATCGAAGGTACTGCTCGTTCTATGGGATTCACTGTTACTGACTAATTGTAACAATCCTATTTGCCCGCAATACACTTGATCAAATGACGAGTGACGTGGGAGATGAAAATCGATATGACCACATTACAAGGAGAAAGATAAAATGGCTAAAAAAAGCAAACAACTTCGTGCTGCTCTTGAAAAAATCGACAGCACAAAAGTCTACAGCGTAGAAGAAGCTGTAGCTCTTGCAAAAGAAACTAACTTTGCAAAATTTGACGCAACTGTAGAAGTTGCATACAACTTGAACATCGACGTGAAAAAAGCTGACCAACAAATCCGTGGTGCAATGGTATTGCCAAACGGAACTGGTAAAACAGCTCGCGTTCTTGTATTTGCACGTGGTGCAAAAGCTGAAGAAGCAAAAGCTGCTGGTGCAGACTTCGTAGGTGAAGATGACCTTGTTGCGAAAATCAACGATGGTTGGTTGGACTTCGACGTTGTTATCGCTACACCTGACATGATGGCTCTTGTTGGACGTCTTGGACGTGTCCTTGGACCACGTAACTTGATGCCAAACCCTAAAACTGGTACAGTAACAATGGATGTTGCGAAAGCAGTTGAAGAGTCTAAAGGTGGTAAAATCACTTACCGTGCTGATAAAGCAGGTATCGTTCAAGCGATCATCGGTAAAGTTTCATTCGATGATACTAAATTGGTTGAAAACTTTAAAGCTTTCAACGACACAATCCAAAAAGCAAAACCAGCTACAGCTAAAGGTACTTACGTAACTAGCTTGACTTTGACTACAACTCAAGGTCCTGGTATCAAAGTGGATGTTAACTCACTTTAATTGAAATGAAAAGCTGCCTTCGGGTAGCTTTTTTTGTACTCCATTTTTATTTGCTACAGTTGGTAAAACTAATCGGATGGAAAAAAGAAAATTTTGATGGATATGACTATATAAAAAACGTAATTTATGGTAAAATAATACAGATCAAAAAAGGAGAGAGAAAATGGTAGAACCTAAGTATAAACGTATCTTAATCAAGCTATCTGGTGAGGCTCTTGCAGGCGAACGTGGTGTCGGAATCGATATCAAAACTGTCCAAAATATGGCCCAAGAAATCAAGGAAGTTCACGAACTTGGAATTGAAATTGCCTTGGTGATTGGAGGGGGAAACCTTTGGCGTGGAGAACCTGCTGCTGAAGCAGGGATGGATCGTGTCCAAGCAGACTACACAGGGATGCTCGGTACTGTCATGAACGCTCTTGTGATGGCTGATTCGCTACAACAAGTTGGCGTGGATACCCGTGTTCAAACTGCGATTGCTATGCAACAAGTTGCAGAACCATATATCCGTGGTCGTGCCCTTCGTCACCTTGAAAAAGATCGGATCGTGATCTTTGGTGCAGGGATCGGTTCTCCTTACTTCTCAACAGATACGACCGCAGCCCTTCGTGCAGCTGAGATTGAAGCAGATGCCATTCTTATGGCCAAAAATGGGGTCGATGGTGTTTACAATGCCGATCCGAAAAAAGATGCTTCAGCTGTGAAATTTGAGGAATTGACTCACCGTGATGTGATCAACAAAGGTCTTCGCATCATGGACTCAACAGCCTCTACTCTCTCCATGGACAACGACATTGACTTGGTTGTCTTTAATATGAATGAACCAGGCAATATCAAACGCGTTGTCTTTGGTGAAAATATCGGTACAACCGTATCAAATAACGTAGAAAAATAATAGAAAATAGAGGAAGATTATGGCAAACCCAATCGTAGAAAAAGCAAAAGAAAGAATGACCCAGTCTCACCAAAGTTTGGGACGTGAATTTGGTAGCATCCGTGCTGGACGTGCAAATGCAAGTCTTTTGGATCGTATTTTCGTAGAATACTACGGAGTAGAGACACCATTGAACCAATTGGCATCTATCACCATTCCAGAAGCGCGTGTCTTGTTGATCACACCATTTGATAAATCATCTTTGAAAGACATCGAGCACAGCATCAATGCTTCTGACCTTGGTATCACTCCAGCCAACGATGGATCTGTTATCCGCTTGGTTATCCCAGCTTTGACTGAAGAAACTCGTCGTGACTTGGCAAAAGAAGTGAAAAAAGTGGGTGAAAATGCTAAAGTAGCGATCCGTAACATCCGTCGTGATGCTATGGATGAAGCGAAGAAACAAGAAAAAGCAAAAGAGATCACAGAAGATGAATTGAAAGGTCTTGAAAAAGAGATCCAAAAAGTTACGGATGATGCTGTTAAGCATGTAGATGAAATGACAGCGCACAAAGAAAAAGAATTGATGGAAGTTTAATCCATCCCAACCATTACAGGAAAGAAAGACTCAGTTGGCACTGCTGGCTGGGTTTTATTTCCATTATTCTTGTGAAGAGGCAAGAGGAAAGAAGGAAACATGAATACGAATCTAGCAAGCTACATCATGGGAATGGTCATCGATGAAAATGATCACTTCTATTTTGTTCAAAAAGATGGCCAGACCTACGCGCTTGATAAAGCAGAAGGCCCACACAAAGTCGGAGAAAGTGTCAAGGGCTTTGCCTATACGGATATGAAGCAAAAGCTCCGACTCACGACACTTGAAGTCACTGCAACTCAAGAAAGCTTTGGCTGGGGAACGGTCACGGAAGTGCGCAAGGATTTGGGAGTCTTTGTGGACACAGGGCTTCCAGATAAGCAGATTGTTGTCTCACTAGATATCCTACCGGAGATCAAAGATCTATGGCCTAAAAAGGGCGATCGTCTCTATATTCGTTTAGAAGTCGATAAGAAAGATCGGATTTGGGGGATCTTAGCCTACCAGGAAGATTTTCAGCGTTTTGCTCGTCCAGCCTATAACAATATGCAAAACCAAAACTGGCCAGCCATTGTCTACCGCTTGAAATTGTCTGGAACCTTTGTTTACCTTCCAGAGAACAATATGCTGGGCTTTATCCACCCAAGTGAGCGCTATGCAGAACCACGTTTGGGAGAGGTCTTAAATGCCCGCGTCATTGGATTTCGTGAGGTGGACCGGACCTTGAACCTATCTTTGAAGCCACGTTCGTTTGAAATGTTGGAAAACGATGCCCAAATGATTTTGACCTATTTGGAAGCCAATGGTGGCTTTATGACCTTGAATGATAAATCATCTCCAGAAGAGATCAAGGCAACTTTTGGGATTTCAAAAGGCCAGTTCAAAAAGGCCTTGGGTGGCTTGATGAAGGCCAAAAAAATCAAGCAGGACCAGTTTGGAACAGAGTTAATCTAAGAGGAGGCTTATGCGAAAATCGTTTTATACTTGGTTGATGACGGAGCGTAATCCTAAAAGCAATGCTCCTAAGGCCATTCTAGCAGATCTTGCTTTTCACGAGTCTGCTTTTCCCAAGCATACAGATGACTTTGACGAGGTCAGTCGCTATCTAGAAGAGCATGCGAGCTTTTCCTTTAATCTTGGCGATTTTGATGCGATTTGGGAAGAATACCAAGCCCACTAGAGAAGGATAGGTCGAGGATGGTTTTTTCTCGGCCTCTTTGTTATAATAATAGAAAAATACAGGTAGAGAGGTTCTTTATTTGCAAGAACATTCAGTTGAAATTACATTAACGCATCCAGACGATCTCTTTCATTTGTTTGGATCTAACGAACGCCATCTTCGTTTGATGGAGCAAGAATTTGGGGTAACTATTCACGCCCGGACAGAAATCGTCCAAATCATTGGGGAAGAAGAAAGCTGCGAGCAGGTTCGTCAAGTCATCCAGGCTCTTTTGGTCCTCGTCAACCGTGGCATGACCATTGGAACGCCGGATGTGGTGACCGCCATTACCATGGTGAGAAATGGTGAATTGGATAAGTTCATCGCTCTCTATGAAGAAGAGATTATCAAGGATAGTTACGGTAAGCCCATTCGAGTTAAAACGCTTGGTCAAAAGATCTATGTGGATAGTGTCAAGAATCATGATGTCACTTTTGGGATTGGACCAGCGGGGACTGGGAAAACCTTCCTAGCAGTGACCTTGGCTGTGACTGCCCTCAAGCGTGGTCAAGTCAAGCGGATCATTTTGACGCGTCCTGCTGTTGAAGCTGGAGAGAGCCTTGGTTTCCTTCCAGGAGATCTCAAAGAAAAAGTAGACCCTTATCTACGTCCGGTCTATGATGCTCTTTATCAAATTTTAGGGAAAGACCAAACCACTCGGATGATGGAACGAGAAATTATTGAGATTGCGCCTTTGGCTTATATGAGGGGGCGGACCTTAGACGATGCCTTTGTCATTCTCGATGAAGCGCAAAATACCACCATCATGCAGATGAAGATGTTTTTGACCCGTCTTGGTTTTAATTCCAAGATGATTGTCAATGGGGATACCAGCCAGATTGACCTTCCTCGAAATGTCAAATCAGGCTTGATTGATGCTCAGGAGAAATTGAAGAACATTTCTCAAATTGACTTTGTGCATTTCTCTGCCAAGGATGTCGTTCGCCATCCAGTAGTAGCAGAAATTATCCGGGCCTACGAGCCCATCCCAAATCCAGTCCTCAAAGAAAAACCGGATGTGGAAGAAGAATAAAAGAAAAGGCAAAGATCGTCGGATCTTTGCCTTAAATTGACGATAAAATCATCTCCTAGCCTTTCCTTAGGTGAGAACGGAGGTTAGGTGAAATTATCCAGTGGATGATTTCAGCAATCCAAGAAGTTCCATGACTAATAATTGAGCCTAAGGTCTCAATTATTCCGAGTGCTTGAAACTAAATTGTTTCAAGCACTTTTCTTACGGCGGAAAGTCTCTAAAAATGATTTAAAAAATTCAAAACAACTTGTTTTTTCCAAAACATTTTTAATTAGTTCATATGAAAAAATAAGTTGTTTGTTTTTTTCGATGGTAATTCTTTTATGATAGTTTAAACCAATTCATCTATTGGTGTGAAGTCACGCTCTAAACCGGTAGCAACGGGTTGGCTAGTGATGTGACCTTGGTAAGTGGTGACCCCTTGGCGCAGGCCTTCGTCGAGGGCAATGGCATTGTGGAAGCCATTGTCAGCTAGGGATTCGACATAAGGAAGGGTCACATTGGTAAGGGCGATAGTAGAGGTACGAGCGACAGCCCCTGGGATATTGGCAACGGCATAGTGGAGCACACCATGTTTTTCGTAAACTGGCTCCGTATGCGTTGTGACACGGTCTGCTGTTTCAATAACCCCACCTTGGTCAACGGCCACATCGACGATGACTGAACCGGGACGCATTTGTTTAACCATATCGTCTGTCACTAATTTAGGAGCTTTAGCACCAGGAATCAAGACAGCACCGATGACAACATCAGCATCACGGACGCTGGCTTCAATGTTAAATGGGTTGGACATGAGGGTTTGGATTTGGTGGCCAAAGACATCTTCCAGAACAGCCAAACGTTTAGCGCTGATATCTAAGATGGTCACTTGGGCGCCGAGTCCAAGGGCGATACGAGCTGCGTGGGTTCCAACGACCCCGCCTCCGATGATGGTGACTTTCCCTTTGGGAACACCTGGTACCCCACCTAGGAGGACTCCTGATCCACCTTCTTGTTTGGTCAGGAAGTGAGCACCGATTTGCACGGCCATCCGTCCAGCCACCTCACTCATTGGCACCAAGAGAGGCAATTGTCCATCAAGGTCACGCACCGTTTCGTAGGCCACCCCAGTTGTTTTAGCTGAGACCATAGCGTCCGCTAATTCAGGTGCGGCAGCCATATGCAAGTAAGTGAAGAGCAAGAGGTCTTCGCGAAGGAAGCCGTATTCTTCAGTAAGAGGTTCTTTGACTTTGACCACCATCTCAGCGGCCCAAGCTTCTGCAGCAGTCGCAACAATAGTCGCTCCTTGTTTGGCGTAATCTTCATCTGCAAAGCCAGAACCAAGTCCGGCATTTGTTTCTACTAAAACTTGATGCCCTTTCTTGACCAAGCTTTGTACTCCTGCAGGTGTCAAACCGACCCGATTTTCGTTGTTTTTAATTTCTTTAGGAATACCAATAAGCATTCTTGCCTCCTTGCTCAGATTTAGGTGTAAAAAGGCCATTGGTGTAAGATTGCTCTCTTGACTCAATGACCTTTTCACTCCTTATCCGATTGTTTTGATTGATTTTATTGTATAGAAAAGTGGGTTAAAAAGCAAGAAAAATTTGAGCTTGCCTTACTTTATGTTATTTGCTAAACTAATTCCTAAAGAAGGAGTGTCAAATGGAAAATTTATATGTGAAGTTAGCGGCTTATCGTGAAGTGGAGACAGAGCGTTTGCACTTGCGTCCGGTCACTCTTGATGATGCACCAGCTATGTTTGAGTATGCTTCTGATGAGACAGTTACGCGCTATACCTTTGCAACCAATCATAGTCTTGAAGAGACGCGTAATAATATTGCCCTCTTTTACCTAGCGAGCCCACTTGGAAAATGGGGGATCGAGCTCAAAGAAAATGGAAAATTTATCGGGACGATTGATTTGCTGGATTTGGATCTTTGTCTGAAGAAGGGGAGTATCGGCTATGTTCTGAATAAAGACTATTGGAACCAGGGTCTTGCGACAGAGGCTACCAAGGCAGTCATTGCCTTGGCTTTTGAACAGTTAGGGATGAACAAGCTCATTGCTGTTCATGATCAGGACAACCCAGCTTCTGGACGGGTGATGGCCAAATCAGGGATGAAATATTCTCACGAGGAGCCCTACGCGATGCTAGACTTGCATGAAGAAGGGAGAATGGTGACGAGAGTTCATTATGTCCTCACTAAGGAAGAATATTTGGCAGAAAAATGAGTCAGGATATTGACAAAAGGCCTATCTCCATGATATAGTAGATAGGTACTGCTGGTTTAGCTCAGTCGGTAGAGCGCATCCATGGTAAGGATGAGGTCGCCGGTTCAATCCCGGCAACTAGCATATCAGAAGAGAGAAACTTAGAGAAGATCTAGGCTTCTTTTTTTGCGAGTCCATCTTTAAAAGTCCGGTTTTTTCAACAATTTTCAAAAAAACGTTGACAAGCAAGGAAATCCGTGGTAAAGTTAGAACAACAAAGAGAAAGGAGAAAACCATCATGAACAAAGTAGATGTTTTGATGACACAATTGAATACACAGCTTCTCCAATCTCAGTTGAGTTCGATGTAAACTATAAATGGAACCCAAGATGGAGGAGTTTGTCTTGGGTTTTTTATATGCATTTTTACCTGCCTTAACTGAATTGGTGATAGGCATCAGAAGGCCCAAGTGTGGACTGAGCACGTACTCAGCTCCTTGCTTGGGTTTTTTCTGTGCCATTTTGAAAAGGAGAATATATGATCAGAGCTATTTGGGAGTATATCAGGGAGCGCAAGTGGCGATATGTGAAGATCGCTATGGTCCTGATTCTTTATGATTACACCTTATTGATCCCGACGCAAGTTATCCAGCGTTTAGTGGATCATTTGAGTCAGCAGACGCTGACGCAATCGAACTTTGTATGGGATATGGTCCTCTTGGTAGGGTCAGCCATCCTCAATTATTTGACGGCTTTTTATTGGCAGTTGCGACTCTTTCAGTCGTCAGTCCATTTCAAGGCGACCCTTCAGGGACAAGCTTTTCGTAAGCTAGTAGCCATGCGGCGTCCCTTTTTTGAGAAATTCCGTTCAGGAGATCTCTTGACGCGCTTTACGACAGATGTCGATGGCATGGCCGACATGGCGGGTTATGGGATGATGGTGCTCCTGTTTGGCGGTGGCTTGTTTGCCTTTATTATTCCGACCATGTTTTTCATTTCTTGGCAATTAACCTTGATTTCCTTTATTCCCATGATCTTCCTCGTCGTCTCTACCTATTTTTTGAGTAGAAAGCAGGAGGAGTATGTTGAGCAAAACCGGGAAGCAGTCGCTCAGTTGAACGATGAGGTCTTGGAGTCGATCGAAGGGATCCGGGTCATGCGGGCCTATAGTAGACGGGACCAGCAGGTCAAACAGTTTCAGAAAAAAACAGCCAGTCTATCCAAAACAGGGGACAAAATTGCCTCTATCCAGTATTCTTTTGGACCTTTAGCCCTTTTGTTTATTGGATTCTCGACAGTCTTGCTCCTGCAATTTGGAGGCCAGTCCCTGGCAAGCGGGCAGTTGAGCCTTGGTAAGTTATTGGCTTTACAGCTGTATTTGGTCTTTTTAATTGAGCCTATGTGGATGATGGCGGACCTGATCTTGGTCTACCAGACAGGTCAAATGTCCTATAAAAAATTAAAAGAAGTGATTGATGAAACGGATGATCTGGAGCCAGATGGTCCTCACTACTTAGAGCAGATTGATTTGGTGCAGTTTAAGGACTATTCTTTCAGCTATCCTGGTGCTGAGCGAAAGAGCCTGTCAGGCATTGATTGGACCATCCAGAAAGGACAGACGGTTGGGATTGTTGGTCGTACCGGTGCAGGAAAGACTACCCTTGTTCGACAATTCTTGCGGCAGTACCCAGTTGGTGAGGGAGAGTTTTTGATCAACCAGCAACCGATCGTGGACTACAACCGACACTCGATTGAAGAAAAAATTGGTTATGTTTCCCAAGAACATATTTTATTTTCTAAGTCTATCCGTGAGAATATAGCGCTTGGTAAAAAAGATGCCAGCCAAGAAGACTTGGTGGAAGCAGTAGCCCAAGCTGCTTTTGCGGATGATCTCGAGCGGATGTCTCATGGAATGGACACCCTGATCGGTGAGAAAGGGGTCTCTGTATCAGGAGGTCAAAAACAACGGATCTCTTTGGCGCGTGCCTTCTTAAGAGATGCAGAACTTTTGCTGTTAGATGATTCCCTTTCTGCAGTGGATGCTAAGACTGAACAGTCCATTATTGACACGATTCAAAAGGAACGAAAAGACAAAACGACCATCATTGTTTCTCATCGCTTGTCTGCTGTTCATCAGGCGGATTGGATCATCGTCTTGGATCAAGGGCAGATTGTAGAAGAAGGCAGGGCTAGTGATTTATTAGCTCAAGAGGGATGGTATTATGAACAATACCAACGGCAACAAAAACAGGAAGGAGAATAAGATGAAAGTTTTAAAACGATTATTATCGAGGATCACGCTTTATCCAACTGTCTTTCTTGCTGGCTTCATTTGCCTCTTACTAGCCACCATTTTTTCTGAATTGTCTCCCTTTCTTCTCCAAAAGATGATCGATGGCCCTTTGACCGCATTGACCCACGGTGGCGGGCAAGGGGACTTGATTCAGATGGGAGGATTCTATCTCTTGGTCTTGAGCCTAGGACAGCTGATTAGCTACATGGGCAATCGGATCTTGCTGCATGGAAGTAACCAAGTAACGGCTAGTCTGAGAGACCAAGCCTTTCAAGTCATGCAAGGGCTGCCTATTTCCTATTTTGATGATAAGCCGGCTGGGAAGATCGCGACAAGAATTGTCAATGATACGGAGACCTTGCGGACCCAGTTTTATAACTCTTGTATGATACTAGTCATCTACTTGGTGCGTTTCCTCTTTATTTTAGGAATTCTCTTTTACCTGAGTCCTATGATGGGCCTTCTCTTGTGTTTGGTCTTTCCGATTTTCTATGGGATCCAGTATCTCTACAAGGTCATGACGGACCAGCCTATGAAGGATTTCTTTGATGCGAGAAGCGAGGTCAATACCCAGGTCAATGAACTCTTGCATGGTGCCAGTATGATTCAACTCTATCATCAAGAGCCTGGTGTGGTGGAGGAGTTTGAAGCTACTACCCAGAAGATGTTAGGAGCCAATGATCGAATCCTTTTAGCCGATTCCATTGCTTCTTGGACCTTGACGGAATTGCTCAAGTTTTTAGTGATTGCGGGCATTTTGACCATCGCTGGGATTTCTTTCCTACAAGGCAATATCGGTGTGACGGCTGGTTTCTTATTTATCAATATTAACTATGTGATTAATCTATTTGATCTCATGGCCAATCTTAGTCGTCAATTCCCGAATATTCGGCGATCCTTAGAAACGGGGAGCCGAGTCCTTGCTTTCTTAGACCAACCCTTAGAGGCCGATGGTGCATCGGAACTGAAGATAGAAAAAGCTCAAGTCGTGTTTGACGACGTTCAATTTGCCTATGAAGAAGGCAAGCCAGTTCTGCGAGATATTGCCTTTCAGGCTAGCCCTGGGGAAACCATCGCTCTTGTGGGCCATACTGGATCGGGTAAGTCTTCGATTATGAATCTGCTCTATCGTTTTTATGATCCTCAAGAAGGAGCGATTTTGATCGATGGTCAAGATATTCGCCAAGTCTCTCGTGAGAGCCTACGAAGCCATATGGGGATTGTCCTGCAGGATCCTTATCTATTTACAGGAACCATTGCTAGTAATGTGGCCATGAGTCAGGATCACATTGATCGGGAGGCGGTCCAAGATGCCTTGAAAAAAGTCGGGGCTTGGCCCTTTGTAGAGCGTCTTGAAAAGGGAATCGACCATCCAGTCGTAGAAAAAGGATCCGCCTTTTCAAGTGGCGAGCGCCAATTGATTTCCTTTGCTCGGACGCTCTATATGAATCCGCAAATTCTGATTTTGGATGAGGCTACCTCTCACATCGATACGGAAACAGAAGAAATCATCCAGAAGGCTATGGCAGTCCTGCAAAAGGGCCGGACCACCTTTATCATTGCCCATCGCTTGTCCACTATCCAAGATGCGGATCAGATCTTAGTCTTATCCGAAGGACGCATTGTGGAACGTGGTAGACATGAAGAACTGGTTGCACAAGGCGGGATCTATGCCCAGATGAATGCCATCCAGCAAACAGTGGTGTAAGATGAGTTCCACTGTTTAAGACGAGGAAAATCCCTAGCTGATTTATCTTTGCAATATAACAGACTATATTTTAGATATAAGCTGGTTAATATCTGGGATAAAAGATTCTTAGAAACTTTCCTCATGTGATTACGGACGTCAGCGACCTTCTTCGAAGTTCCATGACTTAGTTTTGAGCCTAAAGTCTCAAAACTCCCGAGTGCTTGAAACAGTATTGTTTCAAGCACTTTTCTCACGGCGGAAAGTTTTATTAGTGTCTTGACTGATCAAAAAAATAAAAATTATTATATCTTTCTTGATATTTTGATATGAAAAACTACGGATCTATATTTTAAACCAGCCTGTATCTAGTCTATAGGCTGGTTTTATGCTATAATGAAGTGATAATAGTGAGGTGATCCAGATGTATATTGAAATGGTAGATGAGACTGGTCAAGTCTCTGACGAAATTTTAAAACAAACGCAAGAAATTTTAGAATTTGCTGCTAAAAAAATTGGGAAAGAAGACAAGGAAATGGCTGTGACTTTTGTAACCAATGAACGCAGTCATGAACTAAATCTTGAATACCGTGATACGGATCGTCCGACGGATGTCATCAGTTTAGAATACAAGCCAGAGATGGAGATTTCTTTTGACGAGGAAGACCTTGCAGAAAATCCAGAATTGGCAGAGATGATGGCTGAATTCGATACCTATATTGGTGAGCTCTTTATTTCAATTGACAAAGCGCGTGAGCAAGCCGAAGAATATGGCCACAGCTTTGAGCGCGAAATGGGATTTTTAGCAGTGCATGGTTTTCTTCACATCAATGGCTATGATCACTATACGCCGGAAGAAGAAAAGGAAATGTTTGGCTTACAGGAAGAGATTTTGACAGCCTATGGACTCACAAGACAATAAGAGAAAATGGAAAAATCGGGACTTCACTTCAAGCCTGGAGTTTGCGATAACAGGAATTTTCACGGCGATCAAAGAAGAGCGCAATATGCGCAAGCATGCCTTATCAGCCCTTGTTGCAATTCTTGCTGGTTTGGTATTTAGGATTTCTGCGACAGAATGGCTCTTTTTATTGCTCAGCATCACCTTGGTGATTGCTTTTGAAATTATGAATTCAGCCATTGAAAATGTGGTGGATTTAGCTAGTAACTACCATTTCTCCATGTTGGCAAAGAATGCCAAAGACATGGCGGCTGGAGCAGTCCTTGTCGTATCAGGTTTTGCCCTACTAACAGGACTGGTGATTTTTGTGCCCAAATTCTGGGCCTTGGTATTTGGATAAGAGGGAGCATGCCCTCGTGAAAGGATATTATGACATTTAAATCAGGCTTTGTAGCCATTTTAGGACGTCCCAATGTTGGGAAGTCAACGTTTTTGAACCACGTCATGGGGCAAAAAATTGCCATCATGAGTGACAAGGCGCAGACAACGCGCAATAAGATTATGGGGATTTATACGACGGATAAGGAACAGATCGTCTTTATCGATACCCCAGGGATTCACAAACCCAAGACAGCGCTTGGAGACTTCATGGTGGAGTCGGCCTATAGCACCCTTCGAGAAGTCGATACCGTTCTCTTTATGGTGCCAGCAGATGAGCCACGTGGGAAGGGCGATGACATGATCATCGAGCGCCTCAAGGCTGCTAAGGTGCCGGTTATTCTGGTGGTCAACAAGATCGACAAGGTGCACCCTGACCAACTCTTGGCGCAAATCGATGACTTCCGTAGTCAGATGGATTTCAAGGAAATCGTGCCGATTTCAGCCCTCCAAGGAAACAATGTTTCGCGTTTGATTGATATTTTGAGTGAAAACTTGGAAGAAGGTTTCCAATATTTCCCTGCTGACCAAATCACTGACCATCCAGAGCGCTTCTTGGTCTCTGAAATGATCCGCGAAAAGGTCTTGCACTTGACGCGGGAAGAAATTCCTCACTCTGTTGCCGTAGTGGTGGATTCTATGAAGCGGGATGAAGAAACCGATAAGGTTCATATCCGTGCAACCATCATGGTCGAGCGCGATAGCCAAAAAGGGATTGTCATCGGAAAAGGTGGCGCCATGCTTAAGAAGATTGGAACCCTTGCGCGGAAGGATATCGAGCTCATGCTAGGGGACAAGGTCTTCCTAGAAACCTGGGTCAAGGTCAAGAAAAATTGGCGGGATAAGAAATTGGATCTTGCCGATTTCGGATACAACGAAAAAGAATATTAAGAAGAGGTGGGCAGAAGGCCTGCTTCTTGTTTTTGAAAGGAGTTCTATGCCTGAATTACCAGAAGTAGAGACGGTTCGACGCGGTCTTGAGAAATTAATTCTTGGAAAAACCATTCAGTCAGTGGAAGTAAAGTATCCTAAGATGATTCATACGGATCTAGATGCTTTTTGTCAAGATCTCCCAGGTCAAGAAATTCGATCCATGGGACGCCGCGGGAAATACCTCTTGTTTTATCTGACGGATCTGGTCCTCATCTCGCATTTGCGGATGGAAGGTAAGTATTTCTTTTATCCAGACGAAGTCCCTTTTCGCAAGCACGCCCATATCTTCTTTCACTTTACAGATGGCAGCACCCTGGTCTATGAAGATGTCCGCAAGTTTGGGACCATGGAAGTCTTAGTACCTGAGCTTGTAGACAGCTACTTTTTGGCGAAAAAGATTGGTCCAGAACCAACAGAATCAGATTTTAAAGGGCCAGCCTTCCAAGCAGCTCTTAAAAAATCAAAGAAACCCATTAAATCAGCTCTTTTAGACCAAAAATTAGTGGCTGGTCTGGGCAATATCTATGTAGATGAGGTCCTTTATCGAGCCAAGGTTCACCCAGCTCGTTTGGGTCAAAGCTTGACTGCTAGAGAAGCCAAAGCCATCCGAAAGGAAACAATCGCCGTATTAGCTCAGGCTGTCGAAAAAGGTGGCTCCACTATTCGCTCTTACAGCAATGCTTTTGGAGAGGATGGTACCATGCAGGAGGAACATCAGGTCTATGGAAAGACAGGTCAGCCGTGTTTGCGCTGCAGGACACCGATTGAGAAAATCCAGCTGGGTGGACGCGGAACCCATTTTTGCCCGCACTGTCAAAAGGAGAACTAGATGGCAAGAATCATTGGATTAACAGGAGGGATTGCTTCAGGAAAGTCCACTGTCACCTCCTATTTGAAAGAAAAAGGTTATCCTGTCATTGATGCTGATCGAGTGGTCCATGACTTGCAAGCACCAGGAGGAGCTCTCTACCGTGTCTTAGTAGATCATTTTGGGAGAGAGATCCTTACCAAAGAAGGAGAGCTGGACCGCGTCGCTTTGGGTCAGCGGATCTTTTCAAATCCTAGTGAAAGAAACTGGTCCAATCGCGTCCAAGGCAGGCTTATTCGTGAGGCTCTAGCTGAGGTAAGAGATAGACAAGCTGCACAATCCGATCTCTTTTTTATGGATATTCCACTCTTAATCGAGCAAGGCTATGAAGAGTGGTTTGAATCTGTCTGGTTGGTAGCTGTATCAAAAGAAACCCAGCTCAAACGCCTGATGGAACGCAACCACTTATCAGAACTGCAGGCCCAAGAACGCATTGCGTCTCAAATGCCGCTAGATGAAAAAAGCGCCCATGCAGATCTGGTCTTAGACAATAATGACGATCTAACGGCCCTCTATGCCCAATTAGATGCAGCCCTACAACAATTAGAAAGAAGATGATCTTATCACAAGAGAAATCAATTGGCGTAAAAATCTATATATTGCCTGGATCGGCTGCTTTTTCATCGGAGCCAGCCTTTCTTTAGTCGTTCCTTTTATGGCCCTCTTTGTGGAAGAGTTGGGTGTTACGGGCAAGGCTGTTCCCCTTTATGCTGGCATAGCCGTTGCGAGTTCTTCTGTGACCTCTGCGATCATGTCTCCCATCTGGGGGAGCTTAGCCGACCGCTATGGTCGAAAACCCATGATGCTTAGAGCCTCCATTGCCATGACACTGACCATGGGAGGCATTGCCTTTGTACCATCCGTCTTTTGGCTCTTGGTCCTACGCTTGCTCAATGGGGTCTTTTCAGGCTTTGTCCCCAATAGTACAGCCCTGATTGCCAGTCAAGTTCCAAAGGACCAATCTGGCTACGCTCTAGGGACTTTATCGACTGGTGTCGTGGCTGGAACCTTGATGGGGCCTTTGATTGGGGGACTCATTGCTGAAAATCTAGGCATGCGCAATGTCTTTCTCTTGGTCGGCTTCTTCTTATTTTTGGTTTCCCTCTTAACCTTCTGGGGCATTGAGGAAGACTATGAGCCCCTTCCAAAAGAAGAACAAAAATCCAGTTGGGAGTTGCTCATGTCCATTCAGCAAAAAGATATCCTCTTGGGACTCTTTTTGACCAGCATGACCATTCAAATGATCGCCCAATCTATTTCTCCGATCCTGCCTCTTTATGTGCGAGCTTTGGGACAAAGAGATAACCTGATCTTTGTATCGGGGATGATTGTTTCAGCTATGGGAGTCTCTAGTATGCTCTTTTCAGGTTGGATGGGAAAACTCGGAGACCGAATCGGGAATCACCGGCTCTTATTAATCGCCCTTCTCTATAGTGGCTGTCTCTATATCCTTTGTGCCCAAGCGCAATCACCCCTTCAATTAGGGATTTTACGCTTCCTCTTTGGGATCGGGACAGGAGCCCTACTACCAGGAGTTTCTGCATTATTGAATCGTTTAACCCCTCCTGAAGGGATTTCTCGGATCTTTAGCTACAACCAGCTCTTTTATTATTTAGGTGGCGTGTTAGGGCCAATGATGGGATCGAGTATTTTCATGCATTTTGGCTATCATTGGGTATTTTACGGTACAGCCCTTTTGGCCTTTACCGATTTGATGTTCCTCTTATTCTTATTTAGAAAGTATTTGAAAGTGAGAGACGTACGTGCGAATTAAAGTTCAATTGACCTGCACCAGCTGTGGGAGTCAGAATTATTTGACCAGTAAAAATACCAAAACCCATCCTGAAAAGATCGAGGTCTTGAAGTATTGTCCCAAGGAAAGAAAAGTAACCTTACATATTGAATCAAAATGATTTTCATGGTATAATAGTGAAGATTTTAAGGAGTTTTGAATATGAGCGGAGCATTAACAACTATTTTACTAGTATTATCAGTATTGATTATTATCGCAATTTTTATGCAACCAACAAAAAACCAATCGAGCAACGTCTTTGACGCAAGTTCAAATGACTTGTTTGAACGTTCAAAAGCGCGCGGGTTTGAAGCCGTGATGCAGCGTTTAACAGCTATTATGATCTTCTTTTGGTTATTGATCGCGATGATCTTAATGGTACTTTCTAGTAGATAAGATAGGCTCAGACAATGTCTTTGCCTATTTTTATTTTGTAAAACAAAGACACAAGTAGATAGAAAAAAGGAGGCTGGATAACCAGCAAATAAATCAATGAAAACAAGTATTAAAGAATATTTACAAGAGCATGACAAAGCCCAGATCAATGATCTGGCAGCAGCTCTAGGAAAGGAAGGGTCTAAGGATTTCCGTGACTTGGTCAAAACCATCTCTCTGATGGAACGCCGCCATGAGTTGAAATTCGAAGATGATGGCTCTCTTCGTTTGGCTCAAAAGAAGGCCCCAGCTATTACCCTCAAGGGGATCTTTCATGCGCATAAAAATGGCTTTGGCTTTGTCAGTTTAGAAGGTGAAGAAGAGGACCTCTTTGTTGGCCGAAATGATGTTAATCACGCTATCGATGGGGACACCGTTGAGATCGTCATTACCAAGGTAGCAGACCGAAACAAGGGAACGGCAGCAGAAGCTAAGATTATTGATGTCTTGGAGCATAGCATTAAAACGGTAGTTGGACAAATCGTTCTGGATGAGGAAAAGCCTAAATATGCCGGCTACATTCGTTCGAAAAATCAAAAGATCAGCCAGCTGATCTATGTGAAGAAGCCAGCCATCCAATTGGAAGGGACCGAAATCCTCAAGGTCGAAATTGATCAATACCCGAGCCGCAAGCACAATTATTTTGTGGCGACTGTGCGGGATGTGGTCGGTCATGTAACCGATCCAGGAATCGATGTCTTGGAAGTGTTAGAATCCATGGACATTGTCTCAGAATTTCCAGAAGAAGTGCTGAAAGAGGCTGAGAATGTTCCAGATGCACCGTCTAAAAAGGATTTAGAGGGACGCTTGGATCTGCGAGAGGAGATCACCTTTACCATTGATGGGGCAGATGCCAAAGACTTGGACGATGCGGTCCATATCAAGCTACTCAAGAACGGCAACTTTGAGCTGGGTGTTCACATCGCAGATGTTTCTTATTACGTTAAGGAAGGTTCAGCACTCGACAAGGAAGCTCTGAATCGGGCGACCTCTGTCTATGTGACCGACCGAGTAGTACCCATGTTACCAGAGCGTCTCTCCAATGGGATCTGTTCTTTGAATCCGAATGTGGATCGCCTGACCCAGTCTGCCATCATGGAGATTGATCCTCATGGCAAGGTTGTCAAGCATACCATTACCCAAACAGTGATCAATACGACCTTCCGAATGACCTATAGCGATGTCAATGATATCTTAGCGGGCGACGAAGAAAAGGCTCAAACCTTTAAGAAAATTGTCCCAAGTATTCATCAAATGGCGACCTTGCATGGCATTCTAGAAAGCATGCGGATTCGCCGCGGAGCCCTCAATTTTGATACCAATGAGGCTAAAATCCTAGTCAATAAAGAAGGAAAACCGGTCGATATTGTCCTTCGCCAAAGAGGAATTGCCGAGCGGATGATCGAGTCCTTTATGCTGATTGCCAATGAAACAGTGGCGGAGCACTTTACGCGACTGAAACTGCCGTTCATCTACCGGATCCACGAAGATCCAAAAACAGAAAAAGTACAGAAGTTTATCGATTATGCTTCTAGCTTCGGGATCCAGATCTATGGAACGGCTAGTGAGATGAGCCAAGAAGCCCTGCAAGAAATTATGCGCAAGGTCGAAGGGGAACCCTATGCAGATGTCCTTTCGATGATGTTGTTGCGCTCGATGCAGCAAGCTCGCTATTCAGAGCACAACCATGGCCACTATGGGCTTGCTGCTGAGTATTATACTCACTTTACCAGTCCCATTCGCCGGTATCCGGACCTGATGGTTCATCGAATGGTGCGCGAATACGGAAAATCTCAAGAAGTGGCAGATCACTTTGAGCAAGTTCTTCCAGACATTGCCAACCAATCCTCTAGTCGGGAGCGCCGGGCTATTGATGCGGAGCGCGAAGTAGAGGCTATGAAGAAGGCAGAATACATGGAAGACTATGTTGGGGAAGAGTACGATGCTGTGGTTTCCAGTGTGGTGAAATTTGGCCTCTTTGTGGAGTTGCCAAATACGGTTGAAGGCTTGATCCATATTACCAATCTCCCTGAATTCTACCATTTTAATGAACGGGATCTAACCCTTCGCGGAGAAAAATCAGGAGTGACCTTCCGTGTCGGTCAGCAAATCCGGATCAAGGTAGAAAGAGCCGACAAGATGACAGGAGAGATTGATTTCTCTTATATTCCAAGTGAATGGGATGTCGTCGAAAAAGGTCTCAAGTCTAAAGGACGTGACCGAGATGGCAATCGTAGAGATCGCAGACTCAAGGACAAAAAAGTTTCTAAGGGATCAACCGCTAGAAAAGATGACAAGCGGAAAGATTCTTCCTCTAAATCCAAAAAGAAAAAAGGGAAGAAACCATTTTACAAGGAAGTAGCAAAGAAAGGAGCCAAACATGGCAAAGGGCGAAGGAAAGGTAGTCGCGCAAAATAAAAAGGCGAGACATGACTACACCATCGTGGATACGATTGAAGCAGGGATGGTGCTGACGGGGACAGAGATCAAAAGTGTCCGTGCGGCACGCATTAACTTGAAAGATGGCTTTGCACAAGTAAAAAATGGCGAAGTTTGGCTTAGCAATGTCCACATTGCCCCTTATGAGGAAGGCAATATCTGGAACCAAGACCCAGACCGTCGTCGCAAGCTCCTTCTTCATAAAAAGCAAATCCAAAAGCTGGACCAAGACACCAAAGGGACCGGAATGACCTTGGTGCCTTTGAAGGTCTATCTCAAGGACGGCTATGCCAAATTGCTTTTGGGACTCGCTAAAGGGAAACATGATTATGACAAGCGTGAATCCATCAAGCGTCGGGAACAAAACCGGGACATCGCACGGGTCATGAAACAATACAATACACGTTAAAGAAAAAGACAGTTTTGAAACTTGTTTCAGATCTGTCTTTTTTCTTAGAGATGGGCTCTCCTTTTTCCAACTTGTAAAAAGGGGCTTTTTTCTGTATGATAAGGGTAGTGAAAGAAAAAGGAGAAGCAGCATGACACAAAAATTGATCGCTTACAAACGCATGCCTATCTGGACCAAGGATACCATGCCAGAAGCTCTTCAAAGAAAGCACAATACCAAGGTAGGAACCTGGGGAAAGATTACTGTTTTAAAAGGTCAGTTACGATTTATTGAATTGACCGAAGAGGGGGAAGAAATCGCGAGCCACCTCTTTGAAGCAGGAGCAGAGAACCCCATGGCCGAGCCCCAGGCCTGGCACCGTGTGGAAGCAGCGACGGACGATGTGGAGTGGTACTTGGAATTTTACTGTGAGCCAAAAGACTATTTCCCCAAAAAATACAACACCAATCCTGTCCATTCAGAAGTGCTAGAAGCAGTGGGAATTGTCCCAGCTGGAAAGGCACTGGATCTAGGATGCGGGCAAGGACGCAACGCCCTCTTTTTGGCCCAACATGGCTTTGACGTAACAGCTGTAGATCAAAATGAACTGGCTCTTGAAATCTTACAAAGTATTGTCGCTGAGGAAGATCTGGACATGCCAGTGGGCCTCTATGATATCAATGCTGCAGCTCTTACCCAAAACTATGACTTCATCGTATCAACTGTGGTCCTCATGTTTTTAGACGCTGATCGGATTCCAGCGATTATCCGCAATATGCAAGAGCATACCAATCCAGGGGGCTATAATCTCATTGTCTGTGCCATGGATACGGAAGATTATCCTTGCCAGATGCCCTTCTCGTTCACCTTCAAAGAAGGAGAATTGGCGGAGTATTACAAGGATTGGGAATTGGTCAAGTACAATGAAAATCCAGGCCATCTCCATCGGCGAGATGAGAATGGCCATCGGATTCAACTTCGATTTGCAACCATGTTGGCAAAGAAAAAATAAAGAAAAAGCAGGAGCCTAGCATCCTGCTTTTTTGCTTTCTACAAACAAGTTGAACAAGGTGATCTATATGTTGTTCATTTGCCAAAAAGAAAAACCTTCTCCATAAAGGTAGGAAAAGGTTGGGGAATTTAGTTCCAGCTAGCAAAGTCGCAGACGCTGAGAATGATCGTCCCGATTTCGATTGGCTCTTCCTTGGCACCGGATTCTAACCAGGTCACAATTACAGATTCAATCGTAGCGATGAAAATTTCTAGCCCATACTTGTATGGAACTTGAAAGTCTGAAATGATGTGTTCTTTCGCATGGGGAGTATCGTCTAGTGCATGGAGGGTAAAACTTCTTACCAATTTACGGAAGTCCGAGCAGCAGGATTGGGACAAGGCATAAATAAAATCATAATTCTCTTTAATAGCAGTCAAGACATTGAGAAAATTCACCTTGACAGGGCTTCCTTCAACGAAGAGGCTATCCAATTCTTGCATCATGTCCATTTTCATTTGCTCAAACATGTCGTATTTATCGACATAGTGCAAGTAGAAGGTCCCGCGGTTAATCCCAGCGGTTTCAGTTAATTGTCGAATAGTGATGCTTTCAAAAGGTTGTTGCAAGAGGAGTTTTGAGAGCGCATTTCGTAAGTCTGACTTGGTTGTTGTTTGTCTTTGGCGTACCATATGTTCCTTTCTGTAATTGTATAAATTTATTCTTATTTATTTGACGTTAAAATAATTTATATGTTAAATAATTTCACGACACTAACAAAGAGCATTATACTCCAAAAGAATAAATTAGACAACAATTCTCATTTTTGTACAGATAACGAAAAATGTACAAAAATTTTACAAGTTTATGAGTGACGGGCACTGGCAAGATTTTGTGAAAATCTCACAACAATTAGTGATTTAAAATAATTCCCTCCTAAAAAAATGGTCAGGAAATTTTTAGGAAAAGGAGGAGCAAGATGGAAAAGGGAGTGTAATAAACCAAAAGAGGCTGGGACAAAAGTCCTAGCCTCTAAATCATTTTTGGATTGTCGAGCAAGACGCAGTGGTTGAGTGGGCTCTACTACACTGATTTCATCAGCTTTTACAGCCCTACTCAACTGTGCGGATGTGGGACGACGAAATCGAATTCTAACGAATTACCGATTTCTGTCCCACTCTCTCTTTATTTGATAAAAGTTGTCACGATCAGATTGAAATTTAAGATAGTTAAGACAATCGCAACGAGATAACCTAAGAAAGTGTTCCATTTCGCATTGACATGTTCTCCCATGATTTCCTTGTTGGAGGTGAAATAAACCAGAGGGAAGATGGAGAATGGAAGAGCCGCTGATAGGAAGACTTGAGAATAAACCAGAAGGTCATCGAGGACATGTTCTTGGTCACCGAATAAAATTGCGACAATGATAACGGGAAGGAGGGCAATGATCCGAGTCATGAGACGCACCACCCATTGTGGTAGTCTAAATCGCAAGAAACCTTCCATAACGATTTGACCGGTTAGGGTCCCAGTAATGGTTGAATTTTGACCACTAGCTAACAAAGCGATGGCAAAGAGAGTGGACAAGAAAGGACTTGCGATGGCACCAGCAATATGGTTATCCTTGAGGGCATTGTACATGCTAGAGAAAGCACCAATCTTATCTCCGTGCCCGAAGAAGAGGGCCGCTCCAAGAATCAAGAGGAGGGAGTTGACGACAAAAGCCAAACTCAATTCAATATTTGAATCCCAGGTCATAAAGCGCACTGCCCGTTTGATATCTGCTGGATCCTTATAATCAACTTTTCGCGTTTGCGAAATGGAAGAGTGGAGGTAGAGGTTGTGGGGCATCACCGTTGCCCCGATGATTCCAAGTGCCAAGGTCAAGGCTTCATTTCCTTTTGGAAGCCCAATTCCCAGTACTTCTTTTTGAGGCAGGAATCCAGCAAAGATTCCCCCGATATCTGGTTTCGATAGGAAAACCAGATAACCAAAAATCGCAAGGATTGTGAGGATCAAGGTTGATACGATGGCCTCGATCTTTCGAAATCCTAGATGCATGAGCCCCAATAAGAGGAAGACATCAAAGATGGTGATCAGAATGGAAAAAAGCAAGGGCCAGCCAAAAAGAAGGTGGAGGGCAATCCCTGATCCGATGACTTCTGCTAAATCTGTCGCCATCAGGGCAAGCTCGATCACAATCCAAAGGGTATAGCGAAGCCATTTTGGCAAGTGATGGGCGGTTGTTTGGGCCAGGTCCTTACGATGGACAATTCCTAGTTTACCAGCCATTTGTTGCAACTGCATGGCGATTAAAGAGGAGAGAAGAACCACTGATAAGAGGAGGTAGCGGTATTGTGCCCCTCCGACCACACTGGTAATCCAGTTTCCCGGGTCCATATAGCCGACAGCTACCAGACTTCCTGGTCCTGAAAAGAGTAGAAGAGTCTTCCAAAAGGGGATGCCTTTTGGCACGTCAATAGACTGGTTGATTTCTTGAAGAGATTTCCTTTCAAACTGTTGTAAACTCATGATGAGCCTTCTTTCTAAGAATAAATCAAATTTCTCTCTAATTATAGCATAAAATTTATAATAGTTCATGATAATGAGGAAGAATCACTATTGGTGATGCCTCGATTTCTTTGTAATCTATACGAAAAGGACTATAATATAGATAGGAAATAGGAGGGAGGAGAGAAAAAATGGCCTACATCGAAATGCAGCACTGTTACAAGCGATACACTAGTGGAGAAACGGAGATTCTCGCTAATCAGGATGTTTCTTTTGAGATTGAAAAAGGCGAATTGGTCATTATTTTAGGGGCGTCAGGAGCTGGAAAATCAACAGTTCTCAATATCTTAGGAGGGATGGACACGAATGACGAAGGACAGGTCCTGATTGATGGGGTGGATATTTCTAAGCTCAATTCCCATCAACGAACGGATTATCGACGAGATGACGTTGGCTTTGTCTTTCAATTTTATAATTTAGTAGCCAATCTGACAGCCAAGGAAAATGTCGAATTGGCTTCAGAAATCGTCTCTGATGCCTTGGATCCGGAAGCCGTTTTAAGAGAAGTAGGACTTGGCAATCGTCTTGATAATTTTCCTGCCCAATTGTCAGGTGGAGAGCAACAACGGGTGGCGATTGCTCGGGCAGTGGCGAAAAACCCTAAAATTCTCCTTTGCGATGAGCCTACAGGAGCCTTAGACTACCAGACAGGTAAGCAAGTATTGGGGATTTTACAGGCCATGTCTCGTAAAAAGGGAGCGACGGTCATCATCGTAACCCATAATGCTGCTTTAGCCCCGATTGCAGACCGTGTGATTCGCATGCATGATGCCAAGGTCAAGTCGGTAGAAATCAATGAGCTTCCTCAAGATATTGCTACACTAGAGTATTAGAAGAGGTGCTAGCATGAAACGAAAAGTCTATTGGAAGGATCTGTTTGGTTCTTTTACACATTCAAAAGGACGTTTTCTCTCCATCTTAACCTTGATGTTGTTGGGAAGCTTGGCCTTGGTAGGCTTAAAGGTGACTACTCCAAATATGCATCGAACGGCTAACCAGTTTATTCAGCAACAAAAGATGCTAGATCTTGCTGTCATGGGGGACTTGGGATTAGACCAGGTAGACCAAGAGGAGCTTTTAGGACTCAAAGGGACGCGTGTCGAATTTGGTTCACTGCTGGATCTGACGTTGAAAGGAACAGGAAAGGCAATCCGACTTTTTTCTCCCCCAAAGAGTCTCTCTTCTTTTCGTGTGACCAAGGGGCGTCTGCCTCAAAAAGAAGGGGAATTGGCCCTAGCGAGTTTTTGGGAGGATCGTTATCGATTAGGGGATACCCTCACACTTGAAGAAAAGGCGGGAACTAGGTCTAGTTTAAAGCAAAAGCAATTCACCATTGTTGGCTTTGTTCAATCCTCTGAGATGTGGTCTCAAAAGAATTTAGGCACTGCCATGAGTGGCAGTGGAAATCTAGATGCCTATGCTCTGGTTTCAAAAGAAGTCTTTACGACTAAACTTCCCGCGATGGCGCGGATCCAGTTTGATGATTTGAAGTCTTTAGATTCTTTTTCGCAAGTCTACCAAAAAGGGCTCAAAGCTCATCAAGAAGAGTTAGAAAAACTTTTGAAAGATAATGGTAAGGCCCGCTATCAAAGGCTCAAGCAGGAGGCGGATGGGCAGATTCAAAAAGGCCAGAAAGAACTCAGTCGTGCTAAGGAAACACTCCAGTCAGCCAAGAGTCAGATTGATCAGGCTCAAAAGCAATTAGACTTGCAGGAGACGCAGCTCAGTAAACTAGCTCCATTTCTGCCAGCTAAAGAGCAAGTAGCCAGCCAAGAAAAGATCCATCAAGCCAAAGAACAACTGGATCAGAAAAAGAAGGACTGGACTGCAGGTGAAACGGAGCTCGCAAAAAAAGAGGAGGAGCTAAAAAAAGCCCAAAGGGAGCGAGATCAACTGGAAATTCCAACTTATCATGTCTATGACCGCAAGACCATGCCAGGTGGACAAGGTTACCTGATGTATAGCAATGCTAGTAGTAGTATTTCCGCTGTCGGAAATATTTTTCCGGTTGTTCTTTATCTAGTAGCCGCCATGGTGACCTTTACCACGATGACCCGCTTTGTCGATGAAGAGAGAACCAATGCAGGGATATTTAAGGCGCTGGGCTATCGTACCAGGGACATCATTCTCAAATTTGTCCTCTATGGATTCTTTGCAGGGACGATCGGTACCCTTCTAGGAACCTTGCTGGGCCATTATTTCCTATCGGGGATCATTTCCAACATTATCACGCAAGGGATGGTGATTGGAGAGAGCAGAGAGTATTTTTATGGGGATATGACTCTGATTGCGCTCGGACTGTCTTTCGTCGCGAGTGTGCTTCCAGCTTACTGGGTTTCGCGTAAGGAATTAAAAGAAGAAGCCAATCTTTTATTACTGCCCAAACCACCGGTATCTGGTTCGAAGATTTTCCTGGAGCGTCTCCATTTTATTTGGAAGCGTCTGAGTTTCACCCACAAGGTCACTGCTCGTAATCTCTTTCGTTACAAACAACGGATGCTGATGACCATATTTGGAGTGGCAGGTTCTGTTGCTCTTCTCTTCGCAGGGCTAGGGATTCAATCTTCTGTAGGAGGGGTTCCCAAACGCCAATTTCAAGAGATCCTATCATATGAGTTGATTGTAGCCCAAAAAACCAATGCATCAAGCCAAGAAAGCAAGGAACTAACCAATCGTCTGGGAAAATCAGATATCAAAGATTATCGACCGATCTATAGTAAGGTCATCGAAGCATCTTTAAAGGGTGGACGCGACAAGCAGACCATTACGATGATGGTAACGGATCGTACAGATTTTTCTCCCTTTGTCAGCTTGCGTTCTCTCAAACAAGGAGAGTCCTTGTCTCTCAAGAAAGGGGTCATCATCAGTAGTAAGCTAGCACAACTAGCCCAGGTTACAGTTGGCAATCGACTGACCTTAGATGGTCACACTTTTAAGGTGGCGGGAATCACTGAAAATTATGTCGGCCATTTTGTCTATATGGATCAGGCAAGTTACCAAAAAATCTACGGAAAGCGGACTTCAGCAAATAGCTATTTGGTGCAGTTGAAAAATCCTTCTACACGACAAGTGCAGGCTGTTAGTCGGGATATGATGGCACTTGTAGCTGTGAAGGCGGTTAGTCAGAATGCTTCGATGATTTCCCTCTTTAACTCAGTTGCCAAATCTTTGGACACCACTATGATGATTCTAGTAGTCGTATCGATCTTGCTAGCCATCGTGATCTTGTATAATTTAACCAATATCAATGTGGCAGAGCGGATCCGGGAATTATCGACCATTAAGGTCTTAGGATTCCATAATAAGGAAGTGACGCTCTATATTTACCGCGAAACCATCTTATTGTCTATCATAGGGATCCTTTTGGGATTAGTTGGTGGTTATTATCTTCATCAATTCCTCATTGCTATGATTGCACCAGATGCCATTCTCTTTTACCCTAAAGTGGGACTTGGCGTTTTCCTCTTCCCTGTCGGAGGAATGATCCTTCTCTTGATCCTGTTAGGAATTTATGTTGACCATTATCTTCGAAAAGTAGACATGCTCGAAGCCCTCAAATCAGTAGACTAAGATACAAAGCCGTTAAGCAACTCTTTGGAAAAAGATAAATCCAACGACGAAGCGTCCGCTTCTAGCCTGAGTTTTCATTTCTGGTAGCATGGAATGTTCATAAAACTTTCACCTTTGGGTGGAAGTTTTTCTTCTCTTTGTTATAATGGAGAGAAGGAGAAGATCATGACTAAAATTGCTTTACTTTCAGATATTCATGGAAATACGACAGCATTGGAAGCTGTCCTAGAGGATAGTCGAAAAGCCAAGGTGGATGAATATTGGCTCTTGGGAGATAGTTTGATGCCGGGGACAGGGAGACGGGCCCTCTTGGAGCTGTTAGAGGAGCTACCGATTACGGTCAAAGTCCTTGGAAACTGGGAAGATAGTCTTTGGCGGGCTATGAGGGGGATGTTGGATGAGACCAGACCCAGTCATCGCTACCTCATGCGCCAGTGTCAATATATTCTTGAAGAAATCACGCCCCAGGAAATTGAAGACATGCAGAAAATGCCCATGCAGGTCCATAGAGAAATCGCAGGTTTAAAGATCGGCATTACCCACCACTTACCTGATAAGAATTGGGGTCGCGAATTGATCCACATTGGTGAGCAGAAGGATTTTGATCGCTTGGTGACAAACCCGTCTTGTGATATTGCAGTCTACGGACACATTCACCAGCAGTTTTTCCGCTACGGGACAGGAGGAGAACTGATTATCAATCCTGGATCGATCGGTCAACCTTTCTTTTTGGAAAAGAATCTTCGCAAGGACCTTCGGGCCATGTATGCCATTCTCGAATTTGATCAAATGGGGCTAAAAGATGTCGATTTTAGACGGGTGGACTATGATGTCCAAAAAGAACTGCAACTGGCAAAAGACCTCCATCTTCCTTATTACCAAGTATATTATGAAAGTTTGGTCAATGGCATTCATCATACCCACAATCATGAGCTCCTTCATGAAATTGAGCAGAGAGAAGGTCATGATCGAGAAATCGATGCTTGGCTAGAGGACTTCTTCCAATAGTGTAACTGTTGACATTACAACTGAAAAGAGTATAATAGGAATAACGAAAGTCGTCCCTTGACGGTTGTTCAATAGACTCTACCTTCAAAAACGGGTAGAAAGGAGTGAAGTTATGCAAATTTCGAGTCGCTTTACCATTGGGACTCATGTCTTGATCATGATTGCTCTACAAGGAGAGAAAACAAAAGTAACCAGTGATTTTTTGGCAGGAAGTGTCGGCGTGAACCCTGTTATTATTCGAAAGACCTTGTCTCAGTTGAAGAAAGCTGGATTGATTCATGTAGCGCGTGGGACAGGCGGAGCTGAGCTCGCAAAAGCAGCCGATGAGATCAGCCTGCTGGATATCTATCAAGCAGTAGAATGCTTAGGTTCGACAGGTCAATTATTTGGTTTTCATGACAATCCGAATCCAGCCTGCCCAATTGGCCACAATATCCATAATGTTTTAGATGGAAAGCTTGAGGACATTCAGACTGCTATGGAAAAAGAAATGTCCCAAACCACTTTAAAAGACGTTGTAGAAGATACGCAGAAAAGAATGAAACTCGAATCGGTTTCATAAGAAAAAAGAGAGTGGGACAGAAATCGGTAATTCGTTAGAATTCGATTTCGTCGTCCCACCTCCGCACAGTTGAGTAGGGCTGTAAAAGCTGATGAAATCAGCGTAGTAGAGCCCACTCAACCACTGCGTCTTGCTCGACAATCCAAAGATAATTAAGAGGCTAGGACTTTTGTCCCAGCCTCATTTTTTATAGTTATTAACGAAACAAGATGTTTGTTATATATTGAAACGACTAAAGGATTAGTCAAAGTAAAGTAAGTCTTTGCTGGTTTCAGTGAAGAGTCCAAATCCGTCTTTTGTGACGTACCCACAATCTTCGATACGAACACCGACTTTACCTGGAATATAGATTCCTGGTTCGACTGAGAAGCACATGCCTTCTTCAAGCACCATGTCATTTCCTTCCATAATAGAAGGGAATTCATGCACGTCCATTCCGATACCGTGTCCGAGGCGGTGGTTGAAGTACTCACCATAGCCAGCTTTTTCAATGACGCTCCGTGCAGCACGGTCGACGTCGTGTGCTGTTACACCTGGTTTGATCATGTCAATGGCTGCTTGTTGAGCTTCTAACGTCAAGTGGTAGATTTCTTTTTTGAAATCATCCGGTTTCCCAACAGCAACAGTTCGAGTCATATCAGACGCATAACCATTCACCATACAGCCAAGGTCAAATAGCAAGAGAGCATCGTTTTCGACTTTGTTGCTTCCAGGAATTCCGTGTGGGTTAGCTGCATTATTTCCAGTCAAGACCATGGTTTCAAAGCTCATTTCATAACCCAAGCGTTTGATACCAAAGTCGATTTCTGCTACGATATCAGTTTCAGTTTTATCTAGTGAGATGGCGTCGAATCCCATATTGACAGCCTTATCTGCATATTGACCAGCCACCAACATTTTTTGGATCTCATCAGCAGATTTGATCAAGCGCATCCGGTTAATCCGTGGTGTCAAGTTGGTGAATTGAGCCTTTTCAAAGACAGTACGCAAGCCATTGTATTTGGTCAGGATCAAGTTATCATATTCAAGTGCAACGGTTTTAGCATCTGGTTTTGCGATAGCCCCTTTAATCTTTTCCCAAGGGTTTTCAGAATCCACATAGCCAACCACTTGGAAATCGACAACTGCAGTCGCCCGTTCCACTTCAAGTGCAGGAACGAAGAGAAGTGGTTCGTGGTCTGTGTAAACGAACAAGAAGAGTTGACGTTCGTGGGGATCACTGTAAAATCCAGTCAAGTAATTGATGGTGACAGGATCGGATACAACAGCGACATCTGTTTTTTCAGTTTCAAGAAAATCGACGATTTGATCTAATTTAGACATAATGCTACCTTCTTTCTATGGATCTATTTTGTCAAATTTTCCCCAAAAAAGCAAGAGTTTACAAAATTTTACCAAAATACTTGAAAGTGTTTACAATCCATGATAAAATAGGATTAATTAGAGAGTGAAAACGAAATTTTCAATAATGAAAGGAAATCTTATGAATACAGACGATACAGTAACGATTTATGATGTCGCCCGTGAAGCAGGGGTTTCAATGGCAACCGTTAGTCGTGTAGTGAATGGAAATAAGAACGTTAAAGAAAATACACGTAAAAAAGTATTAGAAGTGATCGAACGCTTGGATTACCGTCCAAATGCTGTTGCGCGTGGTCTTGCTAGCAAGAAAACCACAACAGTCGGTGTTGTGATTCCAAACATCACGAATAGCTATTTCTCTACATTGGCTAAGGGGATCGATGACATTGCTGAAATGTACAAGTACAATATTGTTCTTGCAAATAGTGATGAAGACGATGACAAAGAAGTTTCAGTGGTAAACAACCTCTTTTCAAAACAAGTGGATGGGATCATTTTCATGGGTTATCACTTGACTGAAAAGATTCGCTCAGAATTTTCACGCTCTCGTACGCCAGTTGTCCTTGCTGGGACAGTGGATGTTGAACACCAATTACCAAGTGTCAATATTGACTACAAGCAAGCAACTGTTGATGCTGTTACACAGTTGGCAAAACACAACAAGAAAATTGCTTTTGTAAGTGGCCCATTGGTGGATGATATCAATGGAAAAATTCGTTTGACAGGCTACAAAGAAGCTTTGAAAGCGAAAAAATTGAGCTATAGCGAAGGACTTGTGTTTGAATCCAAGTACCGTTACGATGAAGGTTATAACTTGGCAGAACGCATCATTGCATCCAAAGCAACAGCTGCCTTTGTAACAGGGGATGAATTGGCTGCAGGTCTCTTGAACGGCTTGTCTGATCACGGTATCAAAGTACCAGAAGATTTTGAAATCATTACTAGTGATGATTCACAAGTCACTCGTTACACACGTCCAAATCTATCAACGATTGGCCAACCCTTGTATGACCTTGGTGCGATCAGTATGCGCATGTTGACCAAGATCATGCACAAAGAAGAGTTGGAAGAACGCGAAGTACTATTGTCTCATACGATCAACCAACGTGGAACGACCAAAAAATAAGGATTAGTAGACTAGAGTCTCGACTTGGGAAGACGTGTCTACTAGTCTAAGAGGCTAGAACAGAACTGTTCTAGCCTCTTTTTATATGTGTCATAAATCATAAGTAATGATGAAGTGAAATTGAATGAGTGTTGGTTCAAATATTGATGTGTAAGTTACAATTAAATCGTTCTAGAGTTTGTTAAAATACCATACAACAAAATATGATGAATTTGTTTTGTTTCGTCTTCTATGTTTTTATTTGGAGATAGATGATTTCCTGTGCTATTGAGAGCACTCATGACGTTTAAAATAACCTCTGTTGACAAATCTTTAGCAATTATATTTTCATTTTTACCTAGCTCAATATATGCACGATATATTTCACGCTTTTTCTCATCTATCGCTTTTGTCATAAGTTTCGTAAAAGTAGGATCCTCTAACGTTTTTTCTTGAAAGTAGTTAGAAATCTGTTGGCTTATTTTTTTCTGACATAAAGCTAAGGCTTGATTTAATTTTGATTTATAATCTATATTACTGAGTAGAATGTTTTCAGCTTCTTGTATGATGTCTTTAAACAATTCATTAATACATAAAGCTACTAAATTATCTTTCTTATCAAAGTAATTGTAGATTGACACAGGAGAAACTTCTGCGACTTTTGCAATTGATTGTATACTTGTTTCTTTAAACCCTTTTTCTTTAAATAAAGAAAGAGCAGACTGAATAATAGCTTGCTTCTTTTTTTCTGTTGTTTTTTGATATTGATTCATTTGAACACTCCATTTGATATCAATTATAGCACAACTTTGAAATTTATCTCAGATTATTTCATTAATTCTTGACGATATCTGATATTTACAATACAATTAAGTTTGAAATATAATTAATGATATTTCAAACTTATAATAATTGAGGGAAGATATTTAATGTTAACTGAATTTCTTATTAAGCAGTCTCAAAAACCTAGTGGTCTTATTGGTAGAGTCATCACAAAAATATGGTCATTCTATTTTAAAAAACTTAGTCTTTGGGCGATTAAACAGACTACTATTTCAGATAATTATAGAATTTTAGAAATTGGTTACGGTGGCGGGAGTACTATCAAGAACCTTCTTGCTTTAAATAAAAATCTTGAGATTCATGGTATTGATATTTCTAAGGAATCATATAGAACTGCCCAACGTGTTCATTCAGATTCCATAAGAAAAGGTAGTGTCCAACTTAAGATTGGAAATGTGGAGAATATGCCTTATCAAAATAACTATTTTGATAGAATATTTGCTATTCAGACCCATATTTTTTGGAAGGATATAAAAAAGAGTTTTCAAGAAGTTTATAGAGTCCTGTCCAGCAATTCTACTTTGATAATTGCTTCTGAAAAAGAAAAAATACATTATCATATGACAGATTATCGTACAAGTCATGAATTTAGTCAGTTACTAACAAGTATTGGTTTTTCAAAAATTGAGGAAAAACAGAATCGCAATTGGATTTTGTATATCGTATATAAATAAAATAGAATTTTAAATTTCGAACAGAACTGTTCTAGCCTCTTTTTTATACTGCAAACAGGTAGAGACTTGCTGGGCACTCTTTATTTCGGTATAATAGAAGGTATGAAAGTTTTACTGTATTTAGAAGGAAAATCCGTATTACAAAAATCAGGAATTGGTCGAGCCTTGCAGCATCAAATGCATGCGCTTGATTTGGCTGGGATTCCGTATACGACAGATATTTTAGGGGACTATGATGTGGTGCATATCAATACCTATGGCCCACGGAGTTTCCTTTTGCTCCATGCAGCAAAGCGTCGTGGAAAGAAAGTCATCATGCATGGCCATTCAACCCGTGAGGATTTTGAAAATTCTTTTATCGGGTCTAACTTTTTTGCGCCCTTGTTTGGGAAGTATTTGGCTCACATGTACCAAAAGGCAGACTATGTGATCACGCCATCTGAGTATTCCAAACACCTGATTCAGTCTTATGGGGTGACTACACCGATTATCGCGGTCTCCAATGGGATTGATTTGGAAAAATACAAAAAGGATCCGAAAAAAGAAGAGGTCTTTCGCAAGCATTTTAAAATCCAAGAAGGTCAAAAGGTTGTCATCTGTGCGGGGCTGTATTTTAAACGCAAAGGGATTGAAGATTTCGTAGAAGTGGCCCGTCGCATGCCGGATGTGCGCTTTATTTGGCTTGGATCGATTAACAAATGGATCATTCCGCGTAAGATTCGTCGCATCGTGGAAAAGGATCATCCTAGTAATGTGGAATTCCCTGGCTATTTCAAGGGAGCGGTCTTCCAAGGAGCTATGACGGGTTCAGATGCTTTCTTCTTCCCATCTTATGAAGAAACAGAAGGAATCGTTGTTTTAGAAGCTTTGGCTAGTCATCAGCATACGGTCTTGCGGGACATTCCCGTATACAATGGCTGGATCGACGAGAACTCATCTGAATTGTGCCACAATGTGGATGAATTTGTGAATTCCTTGAACAAGGTCTTGAACGGACAAGTAGACAAGCGGGAGGCCGGCTATAAGGTTGCTGAGAGTCGTTCGATCGACTTAGTGGCTCATCAATTGGTCGAAGCCTATCAAACAGTTTTGGAGATGTAAGATGCGTGTAGGATTATTTACAGATACCTATTTCCCGCAAGTTTCGGGAGTGGCGACCAGCATTCGGACGCTCAAAACAGAATTAGAAAAATTGGGTCACACGGTCTTTATCTTTACGACAACGGATAAAGATGTCAACCGCTATGAAGATTGGCAAATTATTCGGATTCCAAGTGTGCCTTTCTTCGCCTTTAAGGACCGCCGCGTTGCTTATCGTGGTTTTTCAAAGGCACTTGCCATTGCTAAGCAATACCAGTTGGATATTATCCATACCCAGACTGAGTTTTCACTGGGCCTTTTGGGAGTGTGGATTGGACGTGAGTTGCGGATTCCAGTCATTCATACCTACCATACTCAGTATGAGGACTATGTCCGCTATATTGCAAGAGGTATGGTCATTCGCCCAAGTATGGTCAAATACATTGTGAGAAGTTATATGAATGATCTGGATGGCGTGATCTGTCCAAGCGAGATCGTCTATGACTTACTCCAAAAGTACAAGGTCAAGGCAGAAAAACGTATTATTCCGACAGGGATTGATTTGGCCAAGTTTGACCGACCGGAAATCACTCCGATAGAGACAGCTGCCCTTCGTGAAAAATATGAGGTCGCAGAAGATGAAACGCTTTTATTGAGCCTGTCGCGGGTATCTTATGAAAAGAATATTCAGGCAGTTATCGCGGCCCTTCCTGATGTCCTCAAGGTCAATCCAAAAGTTAAGTTGATCGTGGCTGGAGATGGTCCTTATTTGGATGATTTGAAAAAACAAGCGGCGAAACTGGGGATTTCAGATGCGGTTGTCTTTACAGGGATGATCCCACCAAATGAGACAGCTCTCTACTATAAAGCAGCTGACTTCTTTATTTCAGCTTCAACGAGTGAGACGCAAGGGTTGACCTATTTAGAGAGTATTGCGAGTGGTACCCCGATCATCGCTCATGGCAATCCTTATCTCGATCATGTGATTGATGACCCTATGTTTGGAAAGCTCTTTTATGAAGAGAGCAATCTGGCACAAGCGATTCTTGAAGCGATTGATGAGATGCCTCCAATCGATGAGACCAAGTGGGCAGAAAAGATTGATGATATTTCTGCAGCAACCTTTGGCCGTCGGGTCTACGAATTTTACTTGGATAAAATCATCTCTAAAGACTTTTCAAATGATTTGAATCCTGAGCAAAGTCGGGTTAAGCGGATGTCTAAGACCATTGTGAAAATCCCGACCAAGGTGATTGCTCTTCCGGTCAATGGATCTGTGAAGATGATGAAGGCTTCGGTCAAACAAGTGAAGAAAATCCGTAAAATCACGCATTTCTTTGATTGAAAATGAAACTTTTTCTTGCAAAATTTTTCAATCGTGCTATAATAACTGACAGAGACATATCAAATCTAGGAAATCTGATAGAGAGCGCGTGGGGCTGGAAATCGCGTAGAGGATAGGTTTGGGACTACTCGTGATTCTTTTATGCAAACATAAAACGGTGGCTACGTTAGAGCCAATCAGAGGTGTCCCTCTTTTTTGAGGAACATAAATGAAGGTGGAACCACGTTGCGACGTCCTTTCGAGGAGGTCGCTTTTTGTTTGGAGAACTATTATTACTGGCTTAGGAAAGAATATAAACAAAAATTGAATATGGAGGTTGATATGAAGAAAGTATTGCCCTGGGTGATTGCCTGTATCTACTTTATAGTCTATGTATGGCTAATGAAAACTCTTAGTCTATGGGGTTCAACGTACATTGTTTTCTTTGCATTTATGGCATTTATCCCTCTTATACCATTTCTTGCTCCTTTTCTCGGTATCTTAATGTTTTTTAAGAAAAAGGAACTCGTGATAGCAGGATATCTTTTAAGTCTTACTGCTGGTATTTATCTATTCAATGCACTAAGAAGCTATCCGATAAGGATATACATGGGTAGTAAAATAATGACTGATGAGCAATATATGTCTTTAATCCTTTCCTTGGTAAGTTATTTACTTATTTCAACTGTTTGTTTTATTTATAGGATGAAAATGTTAAAGCATCATTCAGTTAGATAAACAAATATAATTGTTCTTTATAACTAACCCTTTGCTATTTCTTCAAGCCTCAATTTTAAAATACGATAAATTTTTAAGGAGAAAACCATGATTAAGATTACTTTCCCTGATGGCGCTGTTCGTGAATTCGAATCTGGCGTTACTACTTTTGAAATTGCCCAATCTATCAGCAATTCTTTGGCTAAAAAAGCTCTTGCTGGTAAATTCAACGGCAAATTGATTGACACAACTCGTGCCATCACCGAAGATGGAAGCATTGAAATCGTGACACCTGATCACGAAGACGCTCTTCCAATCTTGCGTCACTCAGCAGCTCACTTGTTTGCCCAAGCAGCTCGTCGCCTCTTCCCAGATATCCACTTGGGTGTTGGTCCAGCGATTGAAGATGGTTTCTACTACGATACAGACAACCAAGCTGGTCAAATCTCTAACGAAGACCTTCCTCGTATCGAAGAAGAAATGAAGAAAATCGTGAAAGAAAACTTCCCATCTGTTCGTGAAGAAGTGACCAAAGACCAAGCGCGTGAAATCTTCAAAAATGATCCGTACAAATTAGAATTGATCGAAGAACATTCAGAAGACGAAGGTGGGTTGACCATCTACCGTCAAGGTGAATACGTTGACCTTTGCCGTGGACCACACGTCCCATCAACTGGTCGCATCCAAATCTTCCACCTTCTGAACGTTGCTGGTGCTTACTGGCGTGGGAATAGCGACAATGCGATGATGCAACGTATCTACGGTACAGCATGGTTTGACAAGAAAGACTTGAAGAACTACCTTCAAATGCGTGAAGAAGCTAAGGAACGTGACCACCGTAAACTTGGTAAAGAGCTTGACCTCTTCATGATTTCTCAAGAAGTTGGTCAAGGTCTTCCATTCTGGTTGCCAAATGGTGCGACCATCCGTCGTGAGTTGGAACGCTATATCGTTGATAAAGAAGTAGCAGCAGGCTACCAACACGTCTACACTCCACCAATTGCTTCTGTAGAACTTTATAAAACTTCAGGTCACTGGGATCACTACCGTGAAGACATGTTCCCACCAATGGATATGGGGGATGGAGAAGAGTTTGTTCTTCGTCCAATGAACTGTCCTCACCACATTGAAGTCTACAAACATCATGTGCACTCTTACCGTGAATTGCCTATCCGTATCGCTGAAATTGGTATGATGCACCGTTATGAAAAATCTGGTGCTCTGACTGGTTTGCAACGTGTGCGTGAAATGTCTCTGAATGATGGTCATACTTTTGTGGCTCCAGAACAAATCGAGGAAGAATTCAAGAAGATCCTTCAATTGATCATCGATGTGTATGAAGACTTTAACTTGACAGATTACCGTTTCCGCTTGTCTTACCGTGATCCTGAAGACAAACACAAATACTTTGATAACGATGAAATGTGGGAAAATGCTCAACGCATGTTGAAAGCAGCCGTTGATGATATGGGTGTTGAGTACTATGAAGCTGAAGGAGAAGCAGCCTTCTACGGACCAAAATTGGATATCCAAGTGAAAACAGCTCTTGGTAAAGAAGAAACTCTTTCTACGATCCAATTGGACTTCTTGCTTCCAGAACGCTTTGATCTTCATTACATTGGAGCAGACGGGGAAGAACACCGTCCAGTCATGATCCACCGTGGGGTAATCTCAACCATGGAACGCTTTACTGCGATCTTGATTGAAAACTACAAGGGAGCTTTTCCAACCTGGCTTGCCCCTCACCAAGTAACTCTCATCCCAGTATCGAACGAAAAACACGTGGACTACGCTTGGGAAGTAGCTAAGAAACTTCGTGACCGTGGTGTCCGTGCCGATGTAGACGAACGCAATGAGAAAATGCAGTTCAAGATTCGTGCTTCTCAAACTCAAAAAATTCCTTACCAATTAATCGTTGGTGACAAGGAAATGGAAGAGCAGGCTGTAAACGTTCGCCGTTATGGTCAAAAAGAAACAGAAGCCATGCCGGTAGATACATTTGTAGAATTGATTCTTGCAGATATTGCAAATAAATCTCGTGTTGAGAAATAAAACGATCACAGTCTGATAAATATTTTTTAGTAAGAAAAAGCAACAACTATTTCAGTTGTTGCTTTTTCTATTTTGTTTAACCTGAGCTAGTAGTGATCGGTCAAATCGCCACAAATAGTATCCTCATCAACAATCCTTTCTATCCATGAACTTTTGGATATAGGATATCCTCCCAAGATTTGCTCCCATGAGTTAGATAAGTTGACTATCCTCAATCCTTGTCTGCTTCATTTTCTTTTACGAGATCGTTTTGTGAATCTTTTTCAGAGAGTTTTTGATCGATATACTTGTCAATGTTTTCGTAAAATTCCTTGGTCGTCTCACTATCTAATTTTGTCGAATTATGGACTTGATTGACTTTCAATTGAACAGATTCAATACCGTAAGAGGCTTGTTTTTGGCGAATGGTTTCTAATTCTTCTTCTGAAATCGGATCTCCAACAACTGTCAAGACCAATTCATTGCTACTTGACTTGTAGACTTGATTAATGATCGTATGATTGGCAAACTCTTTTCCTACAAACTGTTTGATCCCTTCTTTTCGTGCTTGATCCATCGTCAGAGTGACTGCTGAATAGCTGGCTGGAAGAACCAATAATACAATCAAGGAGATCAACCCAATTCTCATTTTCATGTTTAGCTCTTTAAATGAACTTAAGGGAGATTGTCTCATCATAATTCTTGTTCCAACAATATTGATTAGCATGATAAAGACACAGTTGATCAAGAAAAGATAGAGAGCCCCAAATAAAAATCGTACATTTCCATTAGCTAAACCATAGCCTGCAGTGCAGATAGGTGGCATCAGAGCTGTTGCAATAGCTACTCCTGGCACGATATTGTTTGCTTCTTTTTTTCTTGAACCAATGACACCTGCTATCCCACCCGCAATAGCAATGAGAACATCCCAAATGGTTGGAGAGGTTCGTGCAATCAATTCGCTACTTGCATAAGATAAGGGAGAAATCCAGAAATATAGAGTCGAGACAAGCAAACTGACCAATACTTGAGTAAATAAAACCCCTAGAGATTGCTTGATTAAACGCGTATCAAAAATAGCTAAACCAAACCCCAGTCCAATAATCGGTGTCATAAGAGGGGAAATCAGCATGGCTCCAATAATGACAGCTGTTGAATTCATATTTAGACCTATAGAGGCAATAAAAATCGAACACATCAAAATCACTGTATCTCTTAATCGAACATGAAGGTCATCATATAGTTTCTCGCGGAATTCACGTGTTGAATAGTTTCCGGACATTGGTTACTCCTTTTATTTCATATAATCTTGTTTCTGCATGGATGATGGTAGAGAGACTTCTGTCCAAACTGACATGTTTTTAATTCTTACCTGTGATTCTTTTGAACATTATCTTTTAAATATCCATCAGTCCATCCTGCATATTATATCAAAAATTTTACATTCTTTCTCTGAAGAAATCAATTCATTTAAAAGATAGAGAAAGGAAGAAATTTTTGTCTCCTTATCTGAAGAAGAAAAACGATATCTCCTCTGAAAGTAGATACCGTTTTAATGTTTAAACAGTATGAGTTTGTAGCAGCAATCCTAGCTGATATCTCCAACAAATCCCGTGTTTCAAAATAATGCAAAAAGAAAAGATTGAGATGTCATGATCTCAATCTTTTTGCTTTGTCTTATTGGAAAGTCCAGCAATTGAGACTCCACATTTCTTCATAAGTTTGATATAATAAGAAGATAGAGATTGATAAGGAAAAGTAGCATTAGAAACAGGTATGTAAGATGAAAAAAATATTAGTAGTTGATGATGAAAAACCAATTTCAGATATTATCAAATTTAACATGGCAAAAGAAGGCTATGAAGTCTTGACGGCCTTTGATGGTCGGGAAGCTTTAGAGGTCTTTGCGGCTGAAAATCCGGATATTATTATTCTAGATTTGATGCTACCAGAGATTGATGGTTTGGAAGTGGCGCGGACGATTCGTAAGACCAGCAATGTGCCGATCATTGTCCTATCCGCTAAGGATACGGAATTTGATAAGGTCATCGGGCTTGAAATCGGTGCGGATGACTATGTAACCAAACCCTTCTCAAATCGGGAATTGCAAGCGCGTGTGAAAGCCCTGTTGCGTCGTTCTGAGTTTGCGGCTGATCCTCAGCTTGAAAATGAGGCCGATACGGAAATTGTCATTGGTGATCTTCACATTCTTCCAGATGCCTTCTTGGTTCAAAAAGGCAACAAAGAATTGGACTTGACCCATCGTGAGTTTGAATTGCTCTATCACCTTGCGACCCATGTCGGTCAAGTGATGACCCGTGAACACCTTCTTGAGACGGTGTGGGGCTATGATTACTTTGGTGATGTTCGGACAGTGGACGTGACAGTTCGTCGTTTGCGTGAAAAAATCGAGGACACACCGGGACGTCCAGAATATATCTTGACCCGCCGTGGTGTCGGATATTATATGAGAAACAATGATTGATCAACTAAAACAATTTGTAATGTCGTCGAACTTTGTCTTTGTTCTGATTACGGTTGGGTTTATCATTGTGGTAGCCTTGCTTTTGCTAGAAAACCGTAGGGACAATATCAAGCTCAGACAATTAAACGCCAAAATTAAGGATCTGATTGCAGGGGACTATTCCGAAGTGGTCGACATGCAAGGAAGTCCAGAACTGACGGATATGACCAATAGTATCAATGATCTGTCGGAGGTTATTCGCCTGACGCATGAAAACTTGGAACAAGAAACCAAGCGTTTGACCAGTATCCTTTCTTATATGACAGATGGGGTGCTTGCGACCAATAGACGTGGTCAGATCATCATGGTCAATGAAATGGCCGCCAAGCAATTGAATGTTAATCCGGATGAGGTGCTCAATACCAGTATTCTGGATTTGCTTTCGCTTGGAGATGACTATGATCTGCGCAGCTTGATTACAGAAGTACCAGAGTTGACCATCGATTCCCAGGATGAAAATGGGGAATACATAAGTCTTCGTGTGCGCTTTGCCTTGATTCGTCGCGAGTCAGGTTTTATCTCTGGTCTGGTAGCTGTCTTGCACGATACGACAGAGCAGGACAAGGAAGAACGGGAACGTCGCCTCTTTGTTTCCAATGTGAGTCATGAATTACGGACACCGTTGACCAGTGTGAAATCCTATCTGGAAGCCCTAGACGATGGCGCTTTGTCAGAGCCGGTAGCACCAGATTTTGTCAAGGTTTCACTCAATGAAACCAACCGCATGATGCGCATGGTCACAGATCTATTGAGCTTGTCACGAATCGATAATGAAACCAGTCAGTTGGACATCGAGTTGACCAACTTTACGGCCTTTATCACCTTTATTTTGAACCGGTTTGATAAGATCAAGAGTCAATCGCAAGAAGATACTAAGAAGTATGAACTGATCCGGGAATACCCGATCACCCCGATCTGGGTTGAAATTGATACGGATAAAATGACCCAGGTGATCGACAATATCTTGAATAATGCCATCAAGTACTCACCTGATGGTGGAAAGATCAAGGTAGGGATGAAAACGACAGATGCCCAGTTGATTATCTCCATCTCAGATGAGGGCTTGGGAATTCCCAAGAAAGACTTGCCTCGCATTTTTGATCGCTTTTACCGAGTGGATAAGGCACGTAGCCGGGCCCAAGGAGGGACTGGTCTGGGCTTAGCCATTGCTAAGGAGATCGTTAAGCAACACAAAGGCTTTATTTGGGCCAAGAGTGAATATGGCAAGGGATCTACCTTTACCATTGTCTTGCCGTACGACAAAGACGCTATTAAAGACGACTGGGATACAGAAGAGGAAGAATAAGGAGTCAATGACAGAAGAGGGATTTAAGTATAGTATTTTAGCTTCAGGTTCTAGTGGGAATTCTTTCTACCTTGAGACGCCAAAGAAAAAACTGCTTATTGATGCAGGGCTATCAGGGAAAAAGATTACGGGACTATTGGCTGAAATTGATCGTAAACCAGAAGACTTAGATGCCATTTTGATTACGCACGAACACTCAGACCATATCCATGGTGTGGGTGTTTTAGCGCGAAAATATGGCATGGATCTATATGCTAATGAAGCAACTTGGAAGGCTATGGAAGGCACCAAGTATCTAGGCAAGGTCGATGATGCCCAAAAGCACATTTTTGAAATGGGGAAGACCAAGACATTTGGCGATATCGATATCGAAAGTTTTGGGGTCAGTCACGATGCTGCTGCCCCTCAATTCTATCGCTTTATGAAGGATGGCAAAAGCTTCGTCATGCTGACGGATACAGGCTATGTGAGCGATCGCTTGGCAGGCATCGTCGCGGATGCAGATGGCTATCTGATTGAGTCCAACCATGATGTAGAGATCCTTCGAGCAGGTTCTTACGCTTGGCGCTTGAAGCAGCGGATCTTGTCAGATCTAGGCCACCTTTCTAACGAAGACGGGGCGGATGCCATGATCCGGACCTTGGGAAATCGCACCAAGAAGATTTATCTGGGTCATTTGTCAAAAGAGAACAATATCAAAGAATTGGCCCATATGACCATGGAGAATCAACTGGCTCGAGCAGATCTAGCTGTTGGCCATGATTTTGAGGTGTTAGATACCTCGCCAGATACCGCGACCCCTTTGACGAAGATATAAGATAGAAAACCACTTTCGGGTGGTTTTTTATCTGCCTATTTGAGGAAATCTATATCTAGTAATGAATTTGCTCTTTACCCAAAATTCGTGTATGATAGGAAAGAACGAATTCTGAGTGAGAATCACGAAAGTAGAGGAGAGATAATAAATGAAAAAAATGGTGTTATTACTGGCTGGTTTGGTTGCTTTAACTGCTTGTAGTCAGTCTAAGCAAGCTACGAAAGAGTCGACTTCCAATCAAACGACGAAGGAAACAAAAGTATCAGAGTCTTCTAAAGATAAAGAAGAAAAAGGTTTGAAATTTGTGGTGGCCCCTCAATATGAAGGAAAGACGTCTGATCTCATCGAGCTAGGAAAAAAATTGGTTAAGGAACATCCTGAAGTTGGTAGTGAAGGTCATATGGTAGTCTACTTTACTGGGGCTGTATCTGAAGGAAGAGCAACGCTCATGTTGGTCAATAAGACAGATGTGGATATCAAGAAAGATTTGAATTTTTCAATTTCTTGGTCTTATGATGGAAAGACTATTTTTGATAATCAAAAGGTAAGTTATTTCATCAAGGATAGCGGCGAATTACCATCTCATTCAGCAACTTTGATATTGTTGCCACTGAATGAGGAACAATTGGGAATTGTAGATGGAATGTCAGACCCATCTAAGATGAAGCTTCAACTATCCGATATGATACTTGCAGACTGATATCAAAAAATGAATCATATAAAGGAGAAGTAAATGCGCCTTGTTTATCTTACGGTTGGTTTTGTGTCTTTGGGATTAGGAATTATTGGGATTCCTTTGCCGATTTTACCGACGACTCCCTTTTTACTGCTATCGATGGCCTGCTTTGCTAAAAGTTCCAAACGCTTTGAAACTTGGCTCTACCAAACCAAGCTTTATCAAACCTATGTAGCGGATTACCGAGAGACCAAATCGATTGCCAAAGAACGGAAGAAATGGATCCTTCTTCAGATCTACATTCTGATGGGGATTTCGATCTATCTGGCACCGATTATTTGGGTGAAGCTTGCTCTAGGTGCTTTGACGATTTTTATCACCTATTATCTCTTAAAAGTGATCCCTAATAAGCCTGAAAATCAAACGGAAGAAAATCCTGATTAAAATTGGAGAATTCAGGCCCTAGAACTAGGAAAAGAAGTGCGTTCGTACTTCTTTTTTGTATAAAAATAAAAACCCTTGTGTATCAAGAGCTTTCGTGTACTGAATACGTTTTTGACTACGCTTCGGGAAATTTTTAATAAGCGATCTACTTTAGGATTTTTAGTTTTCTATAAAAGGATCAACTCTTAAAAATGATTAAAGTATATTTAAGAGTTGATCCATCTTTTATTAAATATCTCTTATTGTGATATGTATCTATTATATCATTGTTCTAACTCAGTTATCTTTTCTAACATTTCTTGTATATCCTTTTGCGTCTTGAAAGGATTATTTTTTATTTTCTTAACAAAGAGAATGAGTGTAATAATCAAAAAAATACAAGCGATAACAGGGTTGATGGTAAAGTATAAAAGGCTACAAAATGCAGATAATCCTACAGGAAAATACCAAGAAGAAGCTGGATATACCTTTGCCCCTCTATAAGTATAAAGATCACGATTTGTTCGTTGGTAATTTATATTTCCTTTCTTAACACTGCTAAAAGCATCCACAGTAGTTTTGTTATATACCTTATTGTATATTGCACGTTTAGGATCTTTAATAAGGCCTGTCCCTTTTTGGCCGTATGTTGGAATAATTGCTCGTTTAACCTGTCTCTTTAATTTCGATGTTGTCTGAGCTTTTAAACTCTTTGAAAGACTGGGTTTTCTAACTCCTATTTTCATAGTAACACTCCTTATTATTATTTCAATCCCAAACTTTTTTGTTTTAATTATATCAAATAACGAAGGGGAATGAAATAATAACGAGGTAAAGAAATAAAATTCACTATAAGAAATGGGCATTATGTTGGTAATATATAGAAATGCGCCAGTTGAAGAAAGTTAAAATTCATGGAGTAAATTTACAAAACGTGGTATTCAACTTATTTGATCGATATCCAAACACACCTAAAACATAGTGAATCAACTAACCGTATCTAATGGATATCTAATGGTAATCGTATTAAAATTTTGGTATACTTAAGAGTATGAATTTATTAGAAAGTAGGCTTCCCATGGAGAAATTACAAGCCCTGTTATCGGAACGGTTTCAGATCGTTTTTTCAGATACCAGTTTATTAGATACAGCTTTTACGCACACCTCTTATGCCAATGAGCACCGCCTCTTAAAAATTTCACATAACGAACGTTTGGAATTTTTAGGAGACGCTGTTCTTCAATTAGTTATTTCCGAATATTTGTATAAGGAACACCCCAACAGACCGGAGGGAGATTTGTCCAAATTCCGTTCGATGATTGTCCGTGAAGAAAGTCTGGCTGGTTTTTCTCGGGATTGCCAATTTGACCATTTCATCAAACTGGGCAAGGGCGAAGAAAAATCTGGTGGTCGGGACCGCGATACGATTCTTGGCGATTTATTTGAAGCCTTTTTAGGTGCTCTTTTACTGGATCAAGGAGTGGAAGCGGTCAAACGCTTCATTTATCAGGTCATGATTCCTAAGGTTGAAACGGGTCAATTTTCCCAAGTCATTGACTACAAGACCCGTCTGCAAGAACTGTTGCAGGTTCACGGAGATGTGGAGATCCAATACCAAGTGGTTAGCGAGTCCGGTCCAGCTCATGCCAAAGAGTTTGAAGTAGAAGTGTTCGTGAACGGTCAAACGATGGGACATGGTCATGGTCGTTCCAAGAAGTTAGCGGAGCAGGAAGCAGCCCGCAATGCAGTTGAAACGAGGAATGATGGGCCATGTATCTAAAAGAGATTGAAATCCAAGGCTTTAAATCCTTTGCGGATAAGACAAAAGTCGTATTTGACAAAGGGGTCACTGCCGTTGTAGGGCCTAATGGATCTGGAAAATCAAATATCACGGAGAGCTTGCGCTGGGCCCTGGGGGAATCCAGTGTCAAGAGTCTACGTGGGGGCAAGATGCCCGATGTCATTTTTGCAGGGACAGAATCGCGAAAACCGCTGAATTATGCCTGTGTCACAGTTGTCTTAGATAACCAAGATGGTTTTATCCAACAGGCAGGGAAAGAAATTCGTGTCGAACGGCATATTTATCGTTCAGGAGACAGCGAGTACAAGATCGATGGCAAGAAAGTACGTCTCAGAGATGTTCATGATTTGTTCATGGATACGGGATTGGGACGGGATTCTTTCTCCATTATCTCCCAAGGTCGGGTAGAGGAGATCTTTAACTCCAAACCGGAAGAACGCCGGGCAATCTTTGAAGAAGCTGCAGGTGTCTTGAAATTTAAGACGCGGCGCAAGGAAACCGAGACCAAACTCAACCAAACCCAGGAGAATTTGGACCGTCTGGAGGATATCCTCTATGAATTAGAAGGACAAATCCAACCTCTTGAAAAGCAAGCGACTGTCGCTCGCCGTTTCTTGGAATTAGACCAAGAACGGCAGGTTCTCTTGCTGGATGTTTTAGTTGCTCAAGTCGATTTGACAAAGGACCTTTATGAAAAGGCTGATCAAGAAGAAAAAGCCATTCAAGAACAGTTGGCTTCTTATTACCAACGTCGTCAGGTCTTAGAAGAAGATAATGTACGTATCAAGAAAGCCCGCCATCAGTTGGATGAAAGCTTAGCTGAGGACCAGGCCAGCTTACTTGAGGTCACTCGTTTGATCAGTGATTTGGAAAAGCAAATCGAAGTAGCTAAGTTGCAATCGAGTCAAGCAGCCCATAGTCGCAGGGAAAATCTTGAGCGGCTGGATGCTGTTTTGGCACGTCTGGAAGAAGCGAAACAAGAGCTGGCGCAAAAACAAGAGACGCTAGCTGTGCTCCAACAAAGACTGACAGAGAACCGTCAGCAACAAGAAGAGTTGGAAAAAGAATTAGCCAACTACGAAGAAGATCCGGAACAAGTCATTGAGCATCTACGCGAGCAGTATGTCGCACTCTTGCAGACAGAGGCTGAAAAATCGAATGAGCGGACAGCGATTGAGAGCCGAATCCAGGCACTCCTGCAAGAATCTAGCCATCGTGAAGAGGATTTGACCAAGGCACAAACAAACTTTGAAGCTGCCAAGGAAAAAGAAGTCCGACAATTGGAAGAGTTGGATCAGGCACAAGCGACGGTCAAAGGCCTATTAGCAGAATACCAAGAGCAATTGGTAAAAGTGGAGCAGGCCAAAGCTGCCTACCAAGAGGCTCAAACGGCCATGTTTGACCTGATGGATGAGAGCAAAAACAAACGGGCGCGGATCAATAGCTTGGAAGCCATTCAGAAGAACCATAGTAACTTCTATGCAGGCGTCAAGAGCGTTTTGCAAGAAGCAGAACGGTTAGGAGGCATCTGTGGGGCTGTTAGTGAGAATTTGAGCTTCTCAAAAGACTATCAGACGGCGCTTGAAATTGCTCTGGGAGCTAGCAGCCAACAGATCATTGTCGAGGATGAAAAGGCCGCAACGCGAGCGATCGATTTCTTGAAACGCAATCGCTTGGGACGGGCAACTTTCCTTCCGCTCACGACGATCAAAGCTCGTCAACTATCTCCTCGGAATCTAGAATTGATTCAAGCCAGTGCAGGATTTCTAGGAATTGCGAGTGACTTAGTGACCTATGAGCATCGTTTTGAACAGATTTTCCAAAACTTGCTTGGAGTAACGGCCATCTTTGATACAACGGAGCATGCGCGTGAGGCAGCTCGTAAAGTCAACTATCAAGTTCGGATGGTGACCTTGGATGGGACCGAATTGCGGACCGGAGGATCGTATGCCGGTGGTGCCAATCGTTCCCAAAATACGGTCTTTGTCAAACCAGAATTGGATAGTTTGAAGCAGGAAATGCAAGCTCTGGATGCTCGTTTGAGAGAAGCAGAGCAGGAGGTCGAGACCAAGGACAATCTGCTCAAGCAGGCGCAAGAATACCTGGCCTCTATTCAAAGCCAAGGTGAGCAAGCGCGTCTAGAGCAACAGCGGGCCCAATTGGCCTACCAACAAAGCCAAGAGCAACTGAAAGAAATTCAGGAACTCTTAGAAGCTTTGCAGTCAGAATTGGCAACAGATGCGACCCAGTCTCTCCAAGAAGAGCTGGAATCCCTTACTGAGCAATTAGCAAAAATTGAGCTTCAAAAAGAAAATCTGAATCGCGACATTGAAACCATGAAGTCGGACAAAGATGTCCTGCAACAAAAAGTACAAAACTTGCAAGAGCAATTGGCAGAATTGCGACTTCAACAGACGGAATGGTTGAGCCAACAAAGCTATGAGCAAACAGATGCTCGTCGCTTGGAAGAAACGATCTCCCAGTTGGAAGTAGAAGAGCATCAGTTGCAATTGCTGATTGAACAAGGCGAGGCTCAAGTTCAGACAGTGGATGTGGAGCAGCTAGCCAATCAATTGGCACAGGCCCAAGCTAAGAAAACGGACTTGGAACAAGGAGTTATTCGGAAACGCTTTGAGCTGGATGATTTGGAAGGCCAGGCCGAAGATGTGGCAGAACAGATGGAACAAGCTCGCAAGAAAAACGAAGAGTGGATTCGTCAACAAGCTAAAGCTGAAGCGACACGTGAAAAGCATGCGGATCGCTTGAACAAGCTATTAACGCAAATTACCGATGAATTCATGCATAGCTTTGACCAAGCCGAAGAGCAGGCCAAACCTGTTGAAAATCTTGCAGCAGCTGAAAACCAGCTCAAGAGCATCGAAAAAGATATTAAGGCACTTGGTCCAGTCAATGTGGATGCGATCGAGCAGTACGATGAGGTGAAGGGGCGCTTTGATTTCCTTTCCAGCCAGCGTGAGGATGTCTTGGCTGCGAAAAACATGCTTCTGTCTACCATCAACGATATGAATGACGAAGTCAAGGAACGCTTTAAATCAACCTTTGAAGCCATTCGTGAATCCTTTAAAGTCACTTTCCGTCAAATGTTTGGTGGGGGTTCTGCTGATTTGATTCTGACAGAGCCAGATCTTCTGACAGCTGGTGTTGAAATTTCTGTACAGCCACCTGGTAAAAAGATCCAATCCTTAAACCTCATGAGTGGTGGAGAAAAGGCCTTGTCTGCTTTGGCCCTCTTGTTCTCGATTATTCGTGTCAAGACTATTCCATTTGTCATTTTGGATGAGGTAGAGGCTGCCCTAGATGAGGCCAATGTTAAGCGCTTTGGGGATTATTTGAACCGCTTTGATAAGGAAAGCCAATTTATTGTCGTGACGCACCGGAAGGGAACCATGTCAGCTGCCGATTCCATCTATGGTGTGACCATGCAAGAATCTGGGGTTTCTAAAATCGTCTCAGTAAAATTGAAAGACTTAGAAAATGAAGAATAATGATATTAAATTGATCGCTACGGATATGGATGGAACCTTTCTAAATGACCAACATCAGTATGATCAAGACCTTTTACGCAAGGTATTAGCAAGCTGCAAAGAAAAAGGCATCTATTTTGCTGCTGCGAGTGGCCGTGCCCTCCTTTCTCTCAAATCCCTCTTTAAAGGATTTGAGGACCAGATGATTTTCATTGCTGAAAATGGTAGTGTGGTAGAATTTCATGGAGAAGATCTCTACGAAGCGACCATGTCTAAAGACTTTTATTTGGGTGTTTTTGAGGCTTTGAAATCCTCACCTTATGCAGACCCCAATAAACTGCTTTTGACGGGAAAAAAAGGAAGCTATGTCTTAGAAACAGTAGATCCCGACTATCTGGCCTTGAGTCAGCACTATAATGAAAACATTCAAAAAGTGAAAAGTCTAGCGGATATTCAGGATGAAATTTTCAAATTGACCACCAACTTTGATGCAGCTCTTGTTCTTGAAGGTGAGCAATGGGTCACTGAGAATATCCCCGGTGTCAAAGCGATGACGACAGGTTTTGAATCGATTGACATTGTCCTCGATTATGTCGATAAGGGAGTGGCCATTACTGCCTTAGCGGATAAACTAGGGATCTCGATGGATCAGGTGATGGCTTTCGGGGATAACTTAAATGACCTCCATATGATGCAAGTCGTGGGCCATCCTGTAGCGCCAGAAAATGCACGTCCTGAAATCTTGACGATTGCTGAAAAAGTCATCGGCCACCATGCGACTGGTTCTGTCCTACGCTACATGGAGGAAATTGTATGAGTCAGATTTCCTTGATTGCGCTGGATTTAGATGGGACCCTTCTCAATTCTGAAAAAAAGATCTCCCCTCGTAATAGAGCAGCCCTCGCTGCTGCGCAGGCCCAAGGTGTCAAGGTGGTTCTAACCACTGGTCGTCCCTTGAAAGCCATGGATTTTCTTTTGGAAGAATTGGGAACAGCAGGCCTCAAAGAAGAGTATACGATTACCTTCAACGGTGGTCTAGTGCAGCGAAATAATGGAGAAATCCTCTCAAAAGTTGTCTTGGCACCAGAAGATGTCGCAACCATTCATGATGAAACAGCCCGTCTAGGCCTTCCGCTGGATGCTATCAGTGAGGGAACGGTTTATGAGATTCATGCAGATCGAAAGTCTCTCTATTCCCTTTACAATCCCTACCTGAACTTTATTGAGACAGATTTTAAAGACCTGCCATCCACGATTTCCTACAACAAGTGTGTGACAGCCGTCGATCAAGACTTTTTAGATGCAGCGATCAAGCAGATCAAGCCGGACTTATTTCAAGACTATGAAATTTTTAAATCTCGGGAAATGTTGCTGGAATGGTGCCCTAAAAATGTTCACAAGGCGACGGGCTTAGCAGCTCTGGCGGCTATTTTGGGCCTTAAGGCAGATCAAGTCATGGCCTGTGGAGATGAAGCCAATGACCTGTCTATGATCCAGTGGGCTGGACTGGGGGTTGCCATGGGCAATGCGATTCCAGCAGTGAAGGAAGTTGCAGCGCTTGTGGCCCCTGTGACCAATGACCAAGATGCTGTCGCATGGGCGATTGAAAATTATGTGCTAAAGGAGAGTGAATAAATGGGATTATTTGATCGTTTATTTGGAAAAAAAGAAGAAACTGAAAAAGTGCTTCCGTCTTCGGAAGAAGTGACGGAAAGTATGGAGGTTGAAGAAACTGTCAAAGAGGAGCCGACGGCTACCCAAAATGACAAGGAAGAGCAAAAAATCGCTGATATGGAGGCTTACTACCAAGAGCTCAAAGCGCGAATTGCAGCCACTCATCAACCTGTTTCAACCGTTGCTCAAGAAGAGCCGGCAGAGGAACCTCTTGTTGAAGAAATAGGAACTTCAGAGACTCCTGAAGTTCAAGAACCGGTAGAGGAGTCTCCAGTTGCCTTTGAACCTGCTCAAACAGAAGCAAGTCCTGAAGAAGTTTCACCACTAGCTGATGACACGGAGACTGAGCCTCTTGAAGAAGTGAAAATTGAAGCGGAAGTTACTGAAAATGGTGAGGAAGCAGATGGGGCTAATACTTCAGAAATGAAAGAAGAGCCACCAATTGCCTTTCCATCATCTGACGCTGAGCTAGTAGAAGGGAGCACGACAGAAGAGGAGTCTCCAGAACTAGTAGAAGCTCAGGATGAAGTTTCAGAACCTGAAGTATCAGAAGCGATTGCTCAAGTGGAGGAAACTTCAGAAGTGGCAGAAGCCGAGTCCAGACTTCCTCAAGGAGAACCTGCATCAACCGTTGAGGAAAGAACTGTTGAAGAGGTAGAAGAGCCAATTCCAGACGAGATTGAGCCTCAGCAAGAAACCATTCAGGAAAAATACGATCGTAGCTTGAAAAAGACGCGGACTGGATTTGGAGCACGTCTCAATGCCTTCTTTGCCAATTTCCGTTCAGTCGATGAAGAATTCTTTGAAGAATTGGAAGAACTCTTGATTATGAGTGACGTTGGGGTTCAAGTGGCCTCTAATTTAACCGAAGAGTTGCGCTATGAAGCCCGTTTGGAAAATGCCAAAAAACCAGATGCTCTCAAGCGCGTGATCATTGAAAAATTGGTGGACTTGTATGAAAAGGATGGCCAATTTAATGAAGCCATTCGTTTTCAAGATGGTCTCACAGTCATGCTCTTTGTTGGGGTCAATGGAGTTGGGAAAACCACCTCTATCGGGAAGTTAGCCCACCGATATAAACAAGAGGGCAAGAAAGTCATGTTGGTTGCAGCAGATACTTTCCGTGCAGGAGCAGTAGCTCAACTGGCAGAATGGGGACGCCGCGTAGATGTTCCAGTTGTAACAGGTCCTGAAAAATCAGATCCTGCTAGCGTCGTCTTTGATGGAATGGAACGCGCGATCGCTGAAAACATTGATGTTCTAATGATTGATACGGCGGGTCGTCTGCAAAACAAGGACAACCTCATGGCCGAGCTTGAAAAAATCGGGCGAATTATCAAGCGTGTGGTACCAGAGGCACCACATGAAACCTTGCTGGCCCTCGATGCATCAACCGGTCAAAATGCCTTGGTACAAGCTAAAGAATTTTCAAAAATTACGCCTGTGACAGGGATTGTATTGACCAAGATCGATGGAACAGCTCGAGGTGGGGTCGTCCTTGCGATCCGTGAAGAGTTGGACATTCCAGTGAAGTTGATTGGATTCGGAGAAAAGATTGATGATATCGGACCATTCCATTCAGAAAACTTCATGAGAGGCCTCTTGGAAGGCTTGATTTAAGAGTCAAATAGAAAAAGACAAATTGTTGGAAGGACAATTTGTCTTTTTGTTTCCTTGCGCTATCAAAAAAACCACCCGAAGGTGGCTTTCCTTAATTCTTAGGTTCAGGTTTCCAAACCCATTCTGCTCCGTATTCTGCAAGGAGATCATCGGATGCAGTTGGTCCCATGGATCCAGACTTGTATTCATAGAGCGGTGCTCCATTTTCGGCCCATAGTTTTTCGATCCGGTCAATCAATTGCCATGAAGCACGAACTTCTTGCCAGTGGCTGTAATTGGTTGAGTCGTTGTTCAAAACGTCGAAAATTAATTTTTCATAAGGCTCTGGTGAAGCTCCAGTTGCCGTCGCATCTGTTTCGTAGTCAAAGGAAATAGGTGCGATGCTGAATTTTTCCCCGACCTCTTTTCCGTTGATGCTCAATGAGAAACCTTCATTTGGTTGGATATAAATGGTCAAGACATTTGGTTGCAAGCTATGTCCAAAGATGGAGTCGGTTTGCTTGAAGACCACATTGACCATGGTTCCTTTTTGGGTCAAACGTTTTCCGGTACGGAAGAAGAAAGGAACTCCACGGAATCGATCGCTATCAACAAAGAATGCACCAGAAGCATAGGTTTCTGTAGTAGATTCAGGGTCGACATTTGGCTCACTGCGATAAGAGATATCTTTTTTCCCTTCGATCGTACCTGAATGGTATTGACCACGGATAAAGAATTTCTTCAGTTCCTCATCTGTTGGATTGTGCAATTGCTCAAAAACTTTAACTTTTTCTGACCGAATCGCATCCTTGGTAAAGGTAGCTGGTTTATCCATGGCAAGCAATGACAAAAGCTGAAGGGTATGGTTTTGCACCATATCTCGAAGGGCCCCCGAGTGATCGTAGTAGCCACCGCGTTCTTCAACCCCCAAGCGTTCAGCAAAGGTAATTTGGATATTGTCAATAAAATCTCGGTTCCAGAGATTATCAAAAATAAGATTTCCAAAACGAATGGCAAAAATATTTTGGATCATTTCTTTTCCAAGGTAATGGTCGATCCGAAAGATTTGCTCTTCATCAAAGGTTTCTTCCAATTCCTTGTTGAGCTGACTAGCCGTTTCTAGGTCTGTACCGAAAGGTTTTTCAACGATCAAGCGCTCAAAGCCTTGCCCATCCACAATGCCTTCTGATTTGAGGTGTTTGGCAATAGTTCCAAAAAATTGAGGAGCCATGGACAGGAAGAAGACCTTGTTGTGTTCTGTTTGGTATTTTTCATCCAAGCTGTTTTGCAATTCGCGCAGGGCGATGTAATGTTCGGTATCATTGACATCGTGGCTTTGGTAGTAGAAATGACTAGCGAATTCTTGAGCTTGTTGTGGGCTATCTGCCAGATCTGTGATAGATTCTACCACGACTGATTCAAAGTACTCCTTGCTCCATGGTCTGCGAGCTGTTCCGATAACCGCAAAGTGTTCAGATAGATTTCCTGATTTATAGAGTCTAAAAAGGGATGGGTAGAGTTTGCGCTTAGCTAAATCTCCACTGGCCCCGAAAATGGTTACAATAACTTTTGAAGACATTTAAGTACCTATTTCCTATTTTATTAACCATATTTTACCATAAAATCTACAAGATTTCTTTGATGGAATCGTTGTTCCGAATATTTTCCGCTTGGATTAGAGGATTTGAGAGGAAAGCATAGAAAAAGCTAGAACCAATGTGGATTCTAGCTTGAGCTGTTATAAAATGTTTGGATCGACCACCGAAGAAACTTGGTGAATCCATCAGAATACGCGGTAGACATAAGGATTATCCGGTTTTGTAATGGTCTTACAATCGCTAATGTGGAGGACAGGCAAGCTTTGTTTGAGCTGCTTGTGGTATTCAATGGACAAGGTTCCTTTAGCATGGATCCAGGTATTGTTTTCGAAATGCTGCGGAGCCCCCGTCGTTAAGAGACCGTAGACGCCGGAATCTGCGATACAGTGGATGATCCCAAAGCGAAAGAGGAATTGGCTGTCCTTGTTATTGGGGTCATTGTATACAAAACCGGTCAACTCGATGGTTTTCCCCGCAAATTGATCTGGATAATCATAAATGACCTCCATGACTTCCATGTAATTCTCAGTGGTCACCTGGATCACTTTTTTATCAACATATTTCTTTGCCGCCTGCTTCATTTCTGACTCATAGGCTGACTTGGTAAAATAGCTACTAGTATCTGGTTTGAGATACTGGGTAGTTGTTCCTTCGTCCTGCTGGATTTCCTTGGAAGAACCAGCAGCAACCGGGAAGTGGTAGCCTTTGGCAGAGACTGTTTGGGAATCCAGTGTCACTGTAGGGAAAAATAGCCCGACAAATAAAGGAATACAGAGCAAGAAAATACTCGCCACTTTTGCCCAGAAGCTAGAGAGATGACTGTGGATCTTCATCTGCTTGACCCAGATGATCAGCTGCACAAGAGCTAAAACAAAGGACAAGAACATGGAAATATAAGCCAAGTAAGAATAGTGTAAGTTGATGTATTGATTGAGCTTACCAGATAATTGCAGGTACATAGTGAGCTCAAAATAGCCAGCTAATATCAAGAAACGAATCATAGCACTACCCCCACAAACCAAGCATAAAGGAGCACAACTCCACTCACAATCCCGATAAATTGCCAGATAAAACGGGTTTTGAGATAATTTTTCATCATGAGGAGATTTTTGACATCAAGCATAGGCCCAATCACCAGAAAGGCAAGCACAGGCGCTACTCCAAAACTACTCAAAAGAGAAGAGCCGATAAAGGCGTCCGCCTCGCTACAAAGTGAGAGGAGGAAGGACAAGACCATAAGGAGGAGAATAGCAATAACCGGTGTCGCACTGATCGAGGTAAGGATCCGTGTTGGGACATAGACTTGGACGAGGCTGGCAAAGAGACAACCAAATACCAGGTAACGTCCTGTATCAAAGAATTCATCAATGGCTTGCACCAAGACTTGAAAGAGCTTTTGGCCTTTGCTCAAGTCCCTAAAATCATGTTCATGCACAGGTTTGCGATGTTCTTTTTGGATCGAATCTGTCTGAATAAAGCCAAGGAAGATCCCTAGTACTGTTGCGACAAGCAAGGAACCAAGGGCGCGGTAGAGGGCCATCTTAACAGAATTCCCAAAGGCTGAGTAGGTCGCAAAGAGAACGATGGGATTGATGACCGGTGCTGTCACCAGAAAGGGAACAGCAGTATAACTTGGGACTTTCTTTTCTAGAAAGCGATTGATAATGGGAACAATTCCACATTCACAGGAAGGAAAGATAAAGCCGATAAAAGTCCCAAAGAAGATCCGCCCAAATTTATTTTTGGGAAGAAAGCGGTAGACCCTCTCGGGGGTGATATAGACCTCAATAATCCCTGAAATGATACTTCCGATTAGGACAAACGGTAGGGCCTCGATAATAATCGAGAGAAAAATAGCCCCAGCCTGCAAGACGCTAGAGGGAAGGTGTTGAAAGAATGTCATTACTTAACCTTCTTTGCTTCTTTAGTTGTAGCAGTTTCTGCCTTCTTTTTTTCTTCGGGGAATTCGACTGTTTTTTCTACATCTGGAAAACTTGCAAAGTTTTCAAACATTTTATCAAGATCATCTGTTTTTGAGAATTTAATAGCCATTGTTGGGCCTCCTTTTTATTTTCTTTCATTATAACAAAAAGGAAAGAGCAAGGGGGAAATGGAGCATAAAAGGAAAGATCCATAGGGTCAAAATTATTCTATGAAAAATCCCTGAAACAGAGACCAGAACAGGCGATCTCACCCCTTGATGGCAGCAAAATATGCTATAATAGAAGCTATGGATAAATATGAAAAAATAGCCCAAGAATTGGGTGTTAGCTTAAAACAAATCGATACCGTATTGAGTCTGACCGCAGAAGGCTCAACCATTCCTTTCATTGCCCGCTATCGAAAAGATATGACGGGAAATTTAGATGAAGTAGCGATCAAGGCCATTATTGACCGGGACAAATCGTTAACGGCTCTGGCTGAACGAAAGGAAACCGTCCTTGCTAAGATTGAGGAACAAGGTAAACTGACAGAGGCGCTCAAGCAGGCTATTGAAGTTGCTGAAAAATTAGCGGATGTCGAAGAGCTCTATCTCCCTTATAAGGAAAAACGGCGGACCAAGGCGACGATTGCCCGAGAAGCAGGACTTTTCCCCTTGGCACGTCTCATTTTGCAAAATAGTCCAGACTTGGAAGCAGAGGCTCAGAAATTTACCTGTGAGGCCTTCCCAACTGAAACTGCGGCTTTAGCTGGTGCAGTGGATATTCTGGTAGAGGCTATTTCAGAGGATACCCAATTACGGGCCCTCACCTATCAAGAAATTCATGGGCATTCCCTCATGACGTCAACTTTGAAGGATGAAAGCTTAGATCCTAAGAGAACCTTTGAAATCTATTATGATTTTTCTGAGAAGATCAAGAGTATGCAAGGCTACCGGACCCTGGCGCTCAATCGTGGGGAAAAATTGGGCGTTCTCAAAGTTGGATTCGAGCATCAACTGGATCGGATCATTCGTATTTTTGAGGCTCGTTTTAAAACGAAAAATGCCTATGTGGATGAGGTTATTCAGCAGGCGGTTAAGAAAAAAATCGTACCTGCGGTTGAACGTCGGATTCGGACAGAGTTGACGGAGGTGGCAGAAGACGGGGCCATTCAATTGTTCTCTGAAAATCTACGGAATCTATTGCTCATTCCTCCATTAAAAGGGCGCGTGGTCCTTGGATTTGACCCAGCCTTTCGGACCGGTGCTAAACTAGCTGTTGTCGATGAGACAGGAAAGATGCTCGCTACCCAGGTCATCTATCCAGTTGCACCTGCAAAACCAGCTCAGATCGAGCAGGCTAAAAAGGATCTGTCCTCCTTGATCAAGGAGTTTGGAGTAGAAATTATTGCGATTGGGAATGGAACAGCTAGCCGTGAAAGTGAGGCTTTTGTCGCAGAGGTGCTTCATGACCATCCAGGAGTTCGCTATGTTATTGTCAATGAAAGCGGAGCCTCTGTCTACTCAGCTAGTGAATTGGCCCGTCATGAGTTCCCAGAGCTAACCGTTGAAAAACGATCGGCCATCTCCATTGCCCGTCGCTTGCAAGATCCTCTAGCAGAATTGGTGAAAATCGATGCCAAATCCATCGGTGTCGGTCAATACCAACACGATGTCAATCAGAAAAAACTGACAGAAAGCTTGGATTTCGTGGTAGATACTGTCGTCAACCAAGTTGGGGTCAATATCAATACGGCTAGTCCCTCTCTCTTAGCCCATGTAGCAGGACTCAATAAAACCATCTCTGAAAATATTGTGAAATACCGGGAAGAAGAAGGAATGATTCTTTCACGAGCACAGATTAAAAAAGTCCCTCGTCTCGGCGCCAAGGCTTTCGAGCAAGCTGCTGGATTCTTACGCATTCCTGAAAGTAAAAATATCTTGGACAATACCGGGGTTCACCCTGAAAGTTACAAAGAAGTTGAAAAACTTTTTCAACTTCTTGAAATTACCGAACTCGATGCATCCGCTCAGGAAAAATTAAAAGCTGTGAACATAAAGGAGATGTCTACTCAGCTGGATCTGGGACCAGAAACCCTGAAAGATATCATTGCCGATCTCCTAAAACCAGGTCGCGATTTGCGGGATTCCTTTGATGCACCCGTACTCCGTCAGGATGTCTTGGATATTAAAGACCTCCATATAGGCCAAAAATTAGAAGGGGTTGTGCGCAATGTGATTGACTTTGGAGCCTTTGTCGATATTGGTATTCACGAAGATGGCTTGATTCATATCTCCCATATGAGCAAACAGTTTATCAAGCATCCAAGCCAGGTCGTCTCAGTAGGTGATTTGGTAACCGTCTGGGTGAAGAAGATTGATGTGGAACGCGAAAAAGTTAATCTCAGTTTGGTAGCTCCGAATGAATCTGACTGAGTATGTGCGCCAAGTATCCCTAGAAGATTTTGGGAGAGAATTCCGTCATCGAGCAGAGTGGAATTCACGTCTTCAAACCACTGGGGGTCGTTTCTTTCCCAAGGATCGACACCTTGATTTCAACCCGAAAATATACCAAGCTTTTGGGTTAGAGGTCTTTCGCAAAATTGTCCGCCACGAGCTCTGCCATTACCATCTTTACGATCAAGGTAAAGGCTTTCGCCACAAAGATCTAGCCTTTAAGCAACTCCTCCAGCAAGTGGACGGTCTTCGTTTCACACCACCTCTACCAGAAAAGACTGGGCGAGTCAAGAGGATCTATCTCTATCAATGTCCCCATTGTGGCCAAGAGTATAGACGAAAGCGAAAAATCGATCTGAAGAAATATGCCTGCGGTCGTTGTCGCAGCCGCCTGCAATTTCTTGAAATGAGACAAGAGTAAGAATCGGTCTTTAGGCGGATCTCTTTCCAGTTCGACTCTGCTAAAATAGGTCTAACTAGAAAGAGGAAAATCAAATGACATCATCATTTTACAAATTAAAACGACATCGCCTGGTTTCAGGTGTGCTAGCTGGCTTAGCTGATAAATTTGGTCTTAGTGTAACTCTCCTACGCTTCTTGTTTATTCTTTTTACGGTCTCTCATGCCTTTATCGGTGTGATTATCTACTTGCTGTTAGATACGACCTTGCCTTATAAGGACGAGGAGGAGCAGGAAATGTTTGACTATGGCCCTCGACCTCGTCGAAGAAAAGAGGCTGAACCCATTCATGATCAGAATGATAGTCCATTTTTCTAAAAGGAGATTTGAGTGAAGCAGAAGTTCTATTCCCTTGCTTTTATTCTATATCTCTTCTTCAGTTTTATAGGACAGTTTTTCATTTTAAATCGTTTTTTTGGTGAAGGAGTTGGAACAGTTTTGATCGGAATGCTCCTTTTTCCACTGGGCATTTGGAATAGTCTCTTCTACCTCTTGTTTCTGCCAACAGAAATGGCTAGAAAACCACAAATTTATCGGTTTTCGATTTTATTTCTTCCAGTTTTGTTTCTGGTTTTCTCCTTATTGGGTGGAGGACCTACCGCTTTTATGCTCGGCTTGATCGCATTTCCTTCAAATGCGGTGGTCTATGCAGTCTCTACCGGAATCAAATCTATGATCAAAGATTTCTTGCAAGGCCAAGGCTAGAGCATTCTTCATATGTTCCCATCATTTCCTAGAGGTTGGAGACCTTTGTCTTGGCCTCTTTTTGCTTGCCTTAAAAAGGAGTTGAAAATGGATCTTTCAAATGACACTTCAGTCTCTCGTCTGAAGAGAAAATCTGCTATAATAGAGAGAGAATTTGAAAAGGGAGAATGATATGGCAGTTACTGTTCGCGATCTACAGGAAAAGCTTCGTCTATCGGTTGTTTATGGGGATGATAACCTCTTAAGCAAGGAAATTACGACTGCGGACATTTCACGTCCAGGTCTTGAAATGACGGGCTATTTCGACTATTACACACCTGAGCGGATTCAGCTTGTAGGAATGAAAGAATGGTCCTACCTGGTAAAGATGAGCTCTCACAACCGTCATCAGGTCCTGCGCAAGATGTTCCAGCCAGAGACACCTGTCATCATTGTTGCGAGGAATTTAGAAATTCCAGAAGAAATGTTGCGAGCTGCTGAAGAGAAGCAACTAGCCATTTTGAAGAGCAATGTTGCGACCAGTCGTTTATCTGGAGAGCTTTCTAGCTATTTGGATAGTCGGCTGGCAGAACGTACGAGTGTACACGGTGTCTTGATGGATATTTATGGGATGGGTGTCTTAATACAAGGAGATAGCGGAATCGGAAAAAGCGAGACAGGTCTGGAACTTGTCAAGCGGGGGCACCGCCTCGTAGCAGATGACCGAGTCGATATCTATGCGAGAGACGAGATGACCCTTTGGGGAGAGCCAGCTGAAATCCTACGCCACTTACTAGAGATCCGTGGTGTCGGGATTATCGATGTCATGAGTCTCTACGGTGCGAGTGCTGTGAAGGATTCTTCACAAGTCCAAATCGCCGTTTACTTGGAAAATTATGCTAAGGATCAAGTTTATGATCGTCTTGGTAATAATGCAGAAGAGTTGGAAATCGGTGGCGTGACCATTCCTCGGATTCGCATCCCTGTGAAGACTGGTCGGAACATTTCGGTCGTGATCGAAGCCGCAGCGATGAATGTTCGGGCCAAAGAAATGGGCTATGATGCTACCAAAACTTTTGAAGAACGTTTGTCCCAGTTGATTAGTCAAAATGAGGTGAAGGAATGAATCCAGTAGCCCTTCAATTAGGTCCGATCAGTATTCGTTGGTATGCAATTTGTATTGTCTCTGGCTTGATACTAGCCGTTTATCTTTCCATGAAAGAAGCGCCCCGTAAAAAAATTGATCCAGATGATATCATTGATTTCATTTTGATCGCCTTTCCGCTTGCGATTGTGGGTGCCAGACTCTATTACGTTATTTTCGAATGGGGCTATTATAGCCAGCATCTTGGTGAGATTTTCGCCATCTGGAACGGAGGAATCGCGATTTATGGTGGCCTCTTGACAGGTGCCCTTGTCCTCTATCTATTCTCTCGTAGACGCTTGATTGAGCCAATTGATTTCTTAGATATTGCGGCTCCAAGCGTCATGATTGCACAGAGTATTGGTCGCTGGGGAAACTTCTTTAACCAGGAAGCTTATGGAGCTGCTGTTAAAAGCCTCAACTACCTGCCCTCTTTTATTCGAGACCAAATGTATATAGATGGTAGTTACCGTCAGCCAACCTTCTTATATGAATCCAGTTGGAATCTGCTAGGATTTCTCTTGATCTTGATTCTTCGTAGGAAGCCCCAATTTTTGCGACAAGGTGAGATCACAGCCTTTTACCTTATCTGGTATGGTTTTGGTCGGATGATCATCGAAGGAATGCGGACAGATAGCCTGATGTTTGCGGGCTTACGTGTTTCCCAGTGGTTGTCGATGATCCTGATTCTAGTTGGACTCGCCATCATCATCTACCAACGTCGCAAAAAAGCCCCTTATTATGTAGAAGCAAAGGAGTAATATATGTTTATTGAAATTGCCTACGGCCTCTTAGGCCTTGCCTTAGTAGCGCTTGTCATTTATATGATTTTTTTCCTCTCAAAGATTGGAAAAGTTGTAGATGAGACGCAAAAAGCTATCCAAGTTTTGACATCAGATGTCAATGTCACCTTGCATCAAACCAATGATCTATTGGCAAAAGTCAATGTTTTAACGGATGATTTGAATCAAAAAGTTGCAACGATTGACCCACTCTTTACAGCCGTAGCGGATCTTTCAGAGTCTGTTTCAGATTTGAATGATCAAGCCCGTCAATTGAGTGTCAAAGCGGTGTCAGCTGGTGAAAAAACAGTGAAAGCCTCTATCGGATTAAAAGCGATTAAGATGGCTTCAAAATTATTTAAATAGAATCGAGGAAGAATATGGGACGTTTATCTAGTTTATTAATTGGTGTGATTTCAGGTGCTTCAGCAGCCTACTATTTATCAACAGAGCAAGGAAAGAAAGTCACTAAAAAAGTGGTGCGCTTCGTAAAAGATTATCAAGAAGATCCTCAAGAAGTACATGAATCGGTGAAACAAACGGCTAAGGATGTTTCAAAACAGGCAGCAGAAGTGATCCAACAAACCAAAGAAAAAGTTGGTTCTGGAGAAATTACGACAGGAACTGTTTTGGAGTCTGTCAAAGAAAAGACGCAAGATGTGGTTGAAAAATCTCAAGAAGTCTATCACTCATTTAAGGATAAACTTCAAAAAGAAAATCTAAGTGGCAATGACTTGGTTCAGTCCATTCGCAAACAAACAGAATCAGAAGACATCGTGTTAGACTTGGATGAAAAAGATTCTGAAGAAGCAGCTGAAGAAGATACAAAAGAAGCATAAAAAAGAGGCTCACTGAGCCTCTTTTCAGATTGAAGACAAAATCATCTTAGAAACTTTCCTTAAGTGATTACGGACGTTAGGTTAAATCATCCAGTGGATGATTTCAGCAATCCAGGAAGTTCCATGACTTATCAAAGATACAAAGGGCGTTCGCGGATAAAGTCAAAATAGGAAGTTTGACGCAGAAACTTTTGATTCTAGGAAAACTTATCTTTTTGACACAATCCGCAGCCCGTGTTCAATTAGTTTTGAGCCCCTTCGCTTTTTGATTTTTAGGCTCAGGCTAAAAAAGTTCCCTGAACTGTTTTACTTTCAAAACTCCCGAGTGCCTGAAACAATTATGTTTCAGGCACTTTTCTCACGGCGGAAAGTTTCAGTAGATGATTGAATAACTTTAACTCATAAAAAGTTTTTATTCTTATAGAATTTCTAGGAAGTCTTTGAATTATTAAATACTATACCAAGTTTTTCTGAGTTACATGAAAAGTCTAACTTAATCTGACAACTTAGGAATTAAAAAAATTCGAGTAAAATAAAAAAATCAGGCGAAACTGATTTTTATTTTTTTCGTTTATTGTAGTAAATTCGGAATCCTTGAATACTAGCAAAGCTAGAACCAATCGCTAGGGCAAACGCAAAGAAGGCATTCATTTTCGTTGCTAAAAAGATAAAACTAAATACAACTGTCAACACACAGAAAATAGCGATATTCAAAAAATATAGCAATTCACTTAATTGAGGCGCGGGTTCAACTTCAGGAGCATAGTCCTGAACAGGGGATTCTTGGGTTTGTTTAGTTAATTCGATATAATCGAATTTTTCATCATAGTGTCTTAAATTTCTTACGGGCATTTTCTCTCTCCTAACAGTACTCTATTATTCTATCATGAATTCAGCTATATAAATGTTACAAAAATGTTACAAATTTTACAAAATGAATAAATTTTTCTAGAATATCGGAATTTTTGTTATAATGGTTCTATGAAAAATATTATTATTACAGCAACAGCAGAGAGTGTTGAGCAAGCGCAAGCCCTGATTGATGCAGGGGTTGACCGAATCTATGTCGGTGAAAAAGATTACGGATTACGATTGCCTCAAACTTTAAGCTATGACGAAATAAATCGAATTGCCCAACTAGTCCATGCTGCTGGCAAAGAATTGACAGTAGCTGTAAATGCACTCATGCACCAATCGATGATGGATTCAATCAAGCCTTTCTTAGACTTTTTGAAAGAAATTCAGGCTGATTATATTACTGTCGGAGATGCGGGCGTTTTTTATGTCTTGAAACGAGATGGCTATCCATTCAAAACGATTTACGATGCCTCAACCATGGTCACTTCTAGCCGCCAGATCAACTTCTGGGGAAAACAAGCAGGAGCTTCTGAAGCTGTTTTGGCTCGTGAGATTCCATCTGCCGAATTATTCGTAATGGCTGAGAATCTTCAGATTCCAGCAGAAGTCTTGGTCTATGGTGCTAGCATTATTCACCATTCAAAACGACCTCTTCTTCAGAATTATTACAACTTCATCAAGACAGAGGACTCTGTGACCAAAGATCGCGATCTGTTCTTAGCAGAACCAGGAGATCCCAATTCTCATTATTCGGTCTACGAAGACAAACATGGAACCCATATCTTTTCAAATAATGACTTGAATATGATGACCAAATTGTCCGAGTTGGTAGAACATGGCTTTGATCATTGGAAACTCGATGGTGTCTACTGTCCGGGTGAAAACTTTGTCAAGATTACAGAGTACTTTATCAAGGCCCGTGATTTGATTCAAAAAGGAACATTTACACAGGATCAAGCCTATCTGTTTGATGAAGAAATCCGCAAATTACATCCAGCTAATCGTGGTTTAGATACTGGTTTCTATGATTATGAACCAGATCGTGTAAAATAACAAATAATACTAGGGCTTCTTCGTTTGTGAGTTTTCCTTTTTCAGGGAACGAAGAGGCTATTCATTATATCGACAATCTTGTAAATTGGAGAAAACATGACAAATACAAAAAAACGTCCAGAGGTTTTGGTACCTGCTGGAACATTAGAAAAATTAAAAGTTGCCGTTAATTATGGGGCAGACGCAGTGTTCGTTGGTGGACAAGCCTATGGTTTGCGTAGCCGTGCCGGAAACTTCACCATGGATGAGCTTCGTGAAGGAATTGAGTATGCTCATGCCCGTGGAGTGGATGTGCACGTCGCTTCAAACATGGTAACTCATGAAGGAAATGAACAAGGGGCTGGCGAGTGGTTCCGTGAATTGCGGGATATGGGACTTGATGCCGTGATTGTCTCAGACCCGGCCTTGATTGAAATCTGTGCAACCCATGCACCTGGCCTCAATATCCACTTGTCTACGCAAGCTTCTGCGACTAATGTGGAGACCTTCCATTTCTGGAAAGAATATGGCTTGACCCGTGTGGTCTTGGCCCGCGAAGTATCCATGGAAGAGTTAGCTGAGATTCGTAAGCGTACCGATCTTGAGATCGAAGCCTTCGTTCATGGAGCCATGTGTATTTCTTATTCCGGACGTTGTACCCTTTCTAACCACATGTCTGACCGGGATGCCAACCGTGGTGGCTGTTCTCAATCTTGCCGTTGGAAATACGATCTCTACGATATGCCATTTGGCCAAGAACGCAAGAGTATCAAAGGGCAAGTCCCAGAAGAATACTCTATGTCAGCCGTGGACATGTGTATGATCGAAAATATTCCAGACATGATTGATAATGGAGTTGATAGCTTGAAGATTGAAGGCCGGATGAAATCTGTCCATTATGTTTCAACAGTGGCCAACTGTTACAAGGCTGCTTGCGATGCTTATATGGAAAGTCCAGAAGCCTTTTATGCCATCAAGGATGATTTGATCAATGAATTGTGGAAGGTTGCTCAACGTGAATTGGCAACTGGATTCTACTACCAAACACCGACTGAAAATGAACAATTGTTTGGGGCACGTCGTAAGATTCCTCAATACAAATTTGTAGGAGAAGTGGTAGACTTTGATCCATCTACCATGACTGCGACGATTCGCCAACGGAATGTCATCAATGAAGGTGACCAAGTGGAATTCTACGGACCAGGCTTCCGTCATTTTGAATGCCAGATCCAAGACTTGCATGATAAGGATGGAGTGAAGATTGATCGCGCACCAAATCCGATGGAGCTTCTCACGATCACCGTTCCACAAGAAGTCAAGCCAGGAGATATGATTCGTTCTTGCCAGGAAGGTTTAATCAATCTCTACTCAAAAGATGGAGCAAGTAAAACTGTTCGAGTATAACAAAAAAAGAGAGGGTTAAACCTCTCCTTTTTGTTGGGCGATGCGAATATTATTGGGGACTAAACTAATTTTCTGGATCTCAGAAATCCGAATAATCGTGGACATACTCTTTTTAAAATTTTTCACGATCAGTTGTCGGCGTTCTTGGTCATATTTGACAATATCGCCTGTAAAACTCTTGTTTGAAAAAATAACATGTACCCCTTGTTTTTTTCGCAATGCTTGTTGAATGATTTCAATAATTCTCTCATCTTCTAATGGGGCAGGGGTACTGACTTTTCCATTGAAAAATTCATTTGCTCGGTCTTTAACGATCTCGAGAAATTTTTTCATAGCTAAATTCTCCATAACTTGATACAATATATTATAGATAATTTCAACGATTTTGTAAATGATTTACGAATATTAGAGATGGGAAGGCAAGAAAGGAGTCGTGAAATGGCAGAATTTTCATTCCAAATCGAAGAACATTTGCTGGTCTTGTCAGAAAATGACAAGGGTTGGACCAAAGAATTGAACCGTGTGAGTTTTAATGGTGCTCCTGCTAAGTATGATATCCGGACCTGGAGTCCCGACCATACAAAGATGGGAAAAGGCATTACACTCACGAACGAAGAGTTCCAAGTCATGCTCGATGCATTTAAAAATTAAGAAAAGGGGTCCTTCAAGGACTTCTTTTTTGTTATAGTCTAAAGCTATATGGATATCAAAGATATTAGATTATCCCAAAACCTTGTTTATCAAGTGTTAGACTGCTATAATGGTTGCATTGATGAATTAATGTAAAACTTATAGGAAAGAGGGATTCATATTGACACATGCACATGCACCTTATCGCGTTGACCATGTTGGTTCATTTCTTCGTCCAGCTACTTTGGTTCAGGCTCGTGAAGATTTCGCAGCTGGAAAAATCAGTCAGGCTGACTTAACAAAAGTAGAAGATCAGGCGATTCGTGACCTCGTTGAAAAAGAAATTGCTGCTGGTCTGAAGTCAGTAACAGATGGAGAATTCCGCCGAGCTTATTGGCATTTGGATTTCTTCTGGGGCTTTGGTGGCATTGATCATGTCCAAGCTGCCCAAGGCTATCAATTCCATGATGAAACAACCAAGGCTGACTCAGCGCTTGTAGTTGGAAAAATCACAGGAGCCAATCATCCATTTGTAGAGCATTACAAGTTCTTGCGGGATCTTGTAGCAGATGTAGATGGTGTAGAGGCTAAATATACCATTCCAGCACCTGCGCAATTCTATTTTGAATTGATCCGTGATGCAGAACATGTAGAACAATTGAATACCATCTATCCTGATTTTGCGGCTGTTCGTGAAGACATCAAGCAAGCCTATCTTCAAGTGATTCAAGATTTGTATGACGCTGGACTTAGGACCCTTCAAGTAGATGACTGTACGTGGGGTGTCTTGGTAGACGATAATTTCTTGACGGCTTGGGGAGCAGCCCAAGGCAAGTCAAAAGATGAGGTTCGCCGAGAACTCGCTGATCTCTTCTTGACTTTTAACAACGATGTCTACCAACATGTTCCAGCTGGTTTAACTGTCAATACGCACGTTTGTCGTGGGAACTTCCATTCCACTTGGGCTTCATCAGGTGGTTATGCGCCGATTGCCAAAGAACTCCTTGGAGAAGAAGCGGTCAATGCTTACTTCCTTGAGTTTGACACTGATCGTGCTGGTGGTTTTGAACCACTTGCAGAAGTAACCCCTGGTAAAGGAGTGGTGTTAGGCCTTTTGACATCTAAGAGTGGTCAACTGGAGAACAAGGACGAAGTGATTGCTCGTATTAAAGAAGCAAGTCAGTATGTACCGTTGGAAAATCTTTACCTGTCTACTCAGTGTGGCTTTGCTTCGACAGAAGAAGGAAACATTTTGACAGAAGAAGACCAATGGAAAAAAATCGGTTTGATTAAGGAAATTGTCGCTGAAGTTTGGGGCGAATAAGGAGGAAGAAACATGTCAGATTTACTAAGTATTTATAAAGAATTGCAAGCTAAAAAATGGGTGGACTTGAGTCACCAAATCAATGCGGAAAGTCCACACTTCCCAGCCCTTCCTGCCTTGCAACAAGAAGACCTTTTTACATTAAAAGATGGTTTCCATGTTCAAAAATTTACAGTGGTTGGTCAATACGGAACGCATATCGATGCACCGATTCACTTTGTAGAAGGGGGTCGTTGGTTGGATGAGATTGACCTCAAAGATCTCCTCTTGCCACTTTATGTTATCGACAAGTCTAAAGAAGTTGCTGCCAATCCAAACTTTATCTTGAGTAAACAAGATATCTTAGACTTTGAGGCAGAGCATGGACAAATTGTTGAGGGTGCTTTTGTTGCCTTCCGTAGTGATTGGTCAAAACGTTGGCCAGATCAAGATGCTATGCGTAACCTAGATGAAAATGGGGTTCAACAAAGTCCAGGATGGAGCCGTGAAGCCTTGGAATTCTTGATTCATGAACGCCATGTCAAGGCTGTTGGTCATGAAACCTTTGATACCGATGCAGGTATTCCAGCAGCAGAGCATGGCTTGGTCAATGAATACTACCTCTTGGAACAAAATATCTACCAAGTTGAAGTTTTGAACCAATTGGACCAAGTTCCAGCTGTAGGTGCTTTGATTTCGATTGCTTTCCCTCACTGGGACAAGGCAACTGGTTCACCTGTCCGTGCCATTGCCATCTTACCATAAACAAAGAGAAAAGCTTGAAGACAGACGTCGCATTTGGACGTTTGTCTTTTTGTATTTTCGAAACTATTTTCGTTATCATCTGATATTCCATCTAAAAAACTGATCTAGAAAAAATAAAAAGGAATTTTCATTAATTATTTTGCCAATTTTTTGAGATGTAGACGTAACGGTGTAAGCCAAATTTTTATAGGGCTTACACAAAGAAAAGAGAGTGGGACAGAAATCGGTAATTCGTTAGAATTCGATTTCGTCGTCCCACCTCCGCACAGTTGAGTAGGGCTGTAAAAGCTGATGAAATCAGCGTAGTAGAGCCCACTCAACCACTGCGTCTTGCTCGACAATCCAAAAATAATTGAGAGGCTAGGACTTTTGTCCCAGCCTCTTTTTATCTATCAGAGAGAGCTAAAAATTTCTCTCTTTGTTAGTTGAACTATTTGTTAAGATGCATTGAAAATCTATTTCGTTAGAAAATTGACTATTTTTAATGAATAAATTATTGACGAGTCAATTTCCGTTTGATTCCAACAGCACCTGCTAAGACAAGAATTCCAGAGAAGACGAGTCCAGATGCAACAACTTCACCTGTGTTTGGAAGAAGCGATTTGCGACCTCCCCCATTGTTTCCACCATTTGAACCTGGCGCACTTGGTGTCGTTGTGGTACCAGAATGACTAGGTTTATTTGGATTTTCTGTTGTGGATGAAGAAGTCTTAGGCTCTGCAGTAGTAGTAGTTGTTGTTGTTGTGTCTTCCTCACTACTATTGTGGTTTTCTGGTTCTTCTGGTGTTGTAGTTGGAGGAGTCTCAGGCGTAGTAGTTACAGTAGTCTTAGGCTCCTCTGTTGAAACAGTTGTAGTAGGAGTCTCAGGCGTAGTAGTTACAGTAGTCTTAGGCTCTTCTGTTGAAACAGTTGTAGCAGGAGTCTCAGGCGTAGTAGTTGTGGTAGTCGACTCTTGAGTCGTAGTAGTTGTGGTAGTCGACTCTTGAGTCGTAGTAGTTGTGGTAGTCGACTCTTGAGTCGTAGTAGTTGTGGTAGTAGGCTCTTGAGTCGTAGTAGTTGTGGTAGTAGGCTCTTGAGTCGTAGTAGTTGTAGTTGTAGGCTCTTGAGTCGTAGTAGTTGTAGTTGTAGGCTCTTGAGTCGTAGTAGTTGTGGTAGTAGGCTCTTGAGTCGTAGTAGTTGTGGTAGTAGGCTCTTGAGTCGTAGTAGTTGTAGTTGTAGGCTCTTGAGTCGTAGTAGTTGTAGTAGTTGGCTCTTGAGTCGTAGTGGTTGTAGTAGTTGGCTCTTGAGTCGTAGTGGTTGTAGTAGTTGGCTCTTGAGTCGTAGTAGTTGTAGTAGTTGTAGTGGTTGATGTCATATCGCCATCCACTCCACCGTTTGCATTAATATTTGCAACAGATGCATTGACTTCCTTTGCAACAACTGCTTGCTCACCTTTAACGTGATACCATACCTTAGTATTGTTTAAGAAATTCTTTTGATTTTCATTCTCTACTTTAGTCTGGTAAAAGATCAGGACACCAGTCTTATTAATTTCACTTTGAGGAATCGTAACTGTAATTTTTCCTGCAGCATCAACTGTGAATGTTGATCCAGGAAAGGCTGCTAAGAAATCGTCGATAGCAGTTGAGCCACCGTAATATCCTGGTTTGTTACCTGTAGTAGTAATACTAAAACTATCTTTTACAAGTGAATGACCACCTTGGATGTCATCTTCAACACGAACATCACCATCTACATCTAAGTTCATTGCATTAATGGTTAGTGTCCAAAGAATATGTTCAGGATCATTCGCGTGCATATCTCCCGCTTTGAGATAGAATGGAGCGCTGTTAACACCAGTAGCTATTTTCTTAACGTTTAATTCTACTTTTCTAGCTCCACTAATAATAGTGAATTTTCCAACATGCTCCTTATCGGTTGCTGTATCGTTATGACCCTCAATCTCAAACTCACCCCAACCGCGAATGTTTTGAAGGTTTTTGATAGCTTCATTGAAAGTAACTGTCGCAGATCCATCTGTAATGACCATGTCTCCAACGTAAGTTCCGTCAATACTTAATGGAATAGTCTTTTTAAATCCTATCCCAAAGACTGTTCCAGAACTAGTCCAATTAACTTTTAATGTATCCCCCGGTTGAATCTTTTGTGCATGCTCATCAAATGTAAACTTAACAGTTGTTTGTCCACCATCTGTGATTTCTTCTGATGAAACAGTAAGTGAGCTAATATTGTTGCTGACATCGCCAGCTTTTACCATATCAGATTGCGATAATACGATGAATAATAATGGTAAAAATACAATAAAGAAGACTTTGACAAGTCTACTTAGATTCATTTTTTTCATTTTCTTCTCCCATTTTTCTCCAATTATCTACATCAATTTGTATGTTGTTGCCAAAAACTTACAAAATTGAGAAATTTTTATAGGTGTCTTTTAAGACGACATTAATAAAAGTGCACCCCCCACTAGTCTATTTTCAAAAAAGACATCTACAAAGTGAATTATATCACAAATTAGTAAGATTTTAACAATAAAAATATTTTATCTATGAAATTTTAAGGATTTTATTAAAATCAGATAAATGAAAAAGGACTATTGTTTGTTTAAATAGTCCTTTTAGCTTAAAGTGGAACAACTTCAAGCTTATGTTTTATCTCATTGTCACGAATTCTTCGGATCCGGTTGGGTGAATGGCGACGGTTGCGTCGAAATCGGCTTTTGTCGCTCCCATCTTGATAGCAACTGCAAATCCTTGGATCATTTCATCGACTCCGTAGCCAAGACCATGAAGGCCAACGACCCTTTCTTCGGGACCGGCAGTGATGAGTTTGAATTTTGCTTGCTGGCGGTGTTGGGTAACAGCGGTGTACATGGAAGCAAATTGAGAAGTATAGACTTTGATATTCTCTTTACCATAAGTTTGCTGGGCTTCTTCCTCCGTTAGGCCAACGGTTCCAATAGCAGGGTGAGAAAAGACAACGGTTGGGATGTTTGTATAATCCATTTTGGCATTGTCTTTTCCATTGAATAGTCGTTCAGAAAGAGTGCGTCCAGCTTTAATAGCGACAGGGGTTAATTCTTTTTCTCCTGTGACATCCCCAAGAGCATAGATTCCTGGAATAACTGTATTCTGGTATTCATCTACTGCAATGAATCCTTTTTCATTTAAGGTGACGCCTGCAGCTTCTAGATTGAGATCCTGGACGTTTGGTTTTCGTCCTGTTGCCCAGATAACATGATCTGCCACGTGGCTGGTCATATCCTCAAAATAAATCTTCACACGACCGTCTTCTAATTTTTCAAGCTTCATGGGAACCTTATGTTTGTGAAGCGGAAGGTTTTGTTTTTCCATTTCTTCCATTAAGCCATCGACAATGTAGGAATCAAACTTTCTTAAGGGACGATCACCGCGAACGAAGAGATCGGTCTGAACACCAAGGGCATGGAGCACACCGGCTAGTTCCACTGCGATGTAGCCAGCACCAATAATGGCAACGGAACTTGGCAATTCTTCCCAAGCAAAGACATCATCAGAAGTTTCGCCAAATTCAGCTCCAGGAACAGAAGGAATAAAGGGATGGGCACCAGTCGCAATCACGATATGCTTGGCCTTAATGGTTTCCCCATTTACCTCAATTGTATGAGCATCTACAAAACGGGCACGTCCTTCAATTCGTTCAACCCCATTGCGTTTAAAACTGCCATCATAGGAATTACGGGAACGGTCAATATAGGCTTCGCGATTTTTTCTTAAGGTTGCAAAATCAAATCTGGTTTGTTCAGAAGTAAATCCATAGTCTGGTCCATAATCGCGAATAGCTTCTGCAATTTGTGCACCATACCACATAATTTTTTTAGGCACACATCCTCTGTTGACACAGGTGCCACCCAGTTGTTTTTCTTCAATGACGGCAGCCCGAGCTCCGTGCTCCCCAGCCCGGTTCATGGTAGCGATTCCTCCACTACCTCCACCGATTGAAATAATATCAAATTCTTTCATGTTTTCCTCCTAAATGGGATTTCAGTTTGATTGTAATATCAACTGTTACAAAAGTCAAGGGTTTAGCATGTTACCAAGCATTTAAATTTCATTTTGCCGTGTCAATTTTGGATAGAAAAGTAAGGAAATATGGTATACTATGGTATAGAATAAAACGCTTTCTTTGATGGAGAAAAACGATGAAGAAATTGAAAAAATGGCAACTATTTGCAGCTGCAGGTGCAGCAATTGTGGTGATTGGAACAGGAAGTGTGATGTTGTTTTCGCACCCAAGTACTCCTGATCAAGCAATCACGAAAGAAACTCCAATGGTGCAAACGGTCAAGGATGGCTCGATCGCTTCTTCGGTCTTGTTAACTGGGAAGGTCACTGCCAACCAGGAACAGTATGTCTATTTTGATGGAACCAAAGGGGATTTGCAGTCGATTTTGGTCAATGTAGGAGATCAAGTAACAGCCGGCCAGCCGATTGTTCAGTATAGCAGTACAGAGGCCCAAACCGCTTATGATGCAGCCGTTCGTGCTGTCAATAAGGCAGACCGTCAGTTAAATGACCTACTGACAAATGGTGTGACCATTGATACGACAGGAGATGAAGAAGCAGATGCCAAATCAGCTTCGCAGACACAACGAACAGTCGATTCCCAAGCTAGCGATTTACGAGATGCTAAGTCGGATGCAGTCGATAATATGAACAAGGCTAAGGCTCTTCTGGATGCGACAACAGTTAGGAGTAATACAGATGGTACCGTGGTCGAAGTCAATAAAGATGTTTCAAAATCGACTACAGGGACCAACCAAACTCTGGTTCACATTGTGAGCAACGGGAATTTACAAGTCAAAGGGGAATTGTCTGAATACAATTTGGCCAATATCTCTGAAGGTCAGGAAGTGGTCCTCACTTCCAAGGTTTATCCGGATAAAACCTGGACAGGAAAGATTTCTTATGTAGCCAACTATCCGACCGACGCGGGTCAAGCAGGCACCAATGCAGCAGGTGGAACACAAGGAAGCGGTGGAGCCAAGTACCCATTCACAGTGGATATTACCAGTGAGATTGGGGAACTCAAACAAGGCTTTTCTGTCAATATTGAAGTCAAAAGTTCTACTCAACATCCCCTTGTTCCCGTGACAAGTGTCATGGCTGATGGGGATACGAGTTATGTATGGACGGTCGAAAATGGCAAGGCTAAGAAAGTAAAAGTGACGCTTGGTAACGCCGATGCTGAAAATCAGGAAATCTTGTCAGGCTTGAAGAAAGATGCTCAAGTTATTGTGAATCCTAATGAGAAACTGGAAGATGGAAAAGAGATCGGAAAATATGACAAAATTGATTGAACTAAAAGGAATCAATAAAACCTATAAAAACGGGGACCAGGAACTTCGTGTCTTAAAAGACATCGATTTAGAAGTCGAAGAGGGAGAATTTGTGGCCATTATGGGTCCATCTGGCTCAGGGAAATCGACCTTGATGAACGTCATTGGCTTGTTGGACCGCCCGACCAGTGGAGAGTATTTTCTAGAAGGTCAGGAGGTTGGAAATCTCAGTGAGAAAAAATTAGCACGTGTTCGAAATGAACAGATCGGTTTTGTCTTTCAACAATTCTTTCTTCTCTCTAAGCTCAATGCCTTTCAAAATGTGGAACTGCCTCTCATTTATGCAGGAGTTCATCCTGCTAAACGGAAGGAATTAGCTGAGCAGTACCTTGAAAAGGTAGAGCTCCATTCTCGCATGCACCATTTGCCTTCAGAGCTCTCAGGGGGTCAAAAACAGCGGGTTGCGATTGCTCGAGCCCTCGTCAATCAGCCAGCCATCGTCTTAGCAGATGAGCCGACTGGTGCCCTAGATACCAAGACGGGGGAGCAAATAATGGACTTGTTAACCAAGCTAAACCAAGAAGGAAAAACCATTATCATGGTTACACACGAGCCAGAAATTGCAGCCTTTGCGCATCGTCGCATCGTCATTCGTGATGGAGTGATCTCCTCAGATAGCAAGCTGGAAAGGGGGACCTAATGCAAAATTGGAAATTTGCGATCAGCTCAATTATGAGCCATAAATTACGGTCTTTCTTGACCATGGTGGGGATCATTATTGGGGTCGCTTCTGTCGTTGTCATCATGGCTCTTGGAGATGGTATGAAAGCTGGTGTTACCAAGACCTTCACCAAGGACCAAGAGTATGTACAAATCTCTTATTCTCCCAACAAGAGTGGCAATGTGACTGGGATCAATATTGGCCCTTCTGATGATACTGGAGAAGGACAAGGCGGAGGCGAAAGTGGCCCTGCAGCTGAAGACCGAGGGATGGCTGCTCCATCGGATATGGATGGGGAAAACGCTGAAGATGTTGATGGTCAAGTCCAAGAAGCACCACCAGTTGTGCAAGAATCTTGGGTTAAGGAATTAACCAAGATTCAAGGCATCGATGGTTACTATGTTAGCAATACCTCCAATGCAACCATTGCTTTTCAAAAGAAAAAAGCAGAAGGGGTAAACATCCAAGGGGTAAATGAAACCTATTTTTCTGTCAAAAAGGTTGAGCTCTTATCTGGGAGAAAATTAACCCCTTCAGACTATAGTAATTTCTCCCGGGTAGTGCTCCTTGATGAAGGATTAGCTCAACAATTATTTGGAACGGAGAATCCACTGAATCAGGTGGTCTCTGTTGGGAATAACAATTATCGCGTCGTTGGTATTTTCAAGGATCCAAATGCAGGAACAGCTCTTTACGGAGCTTCCTCAGGTGGAAGTGCCTTGATGGCCAATACCCAGCTGGCATCTGAATTCGGAACCGATGAAATTCAAAATATTGTCGTCCATGTACCGGATGTGAAACAGATCAAAACCGTTGGGATCGAAGCTGCTCAAAAGTTAACAGAACTTTCAGGTGTTCGCCAGGGAGAATTTCAAATCTTTAATTTGGATAGCATCCTAGAGGAAACCAATAAAGTAGTAGGAATTATGACGTCAGTCATCGGTGCCATTGCAGGGATTTCCCTTTTGGTTGGCGGGATTGGAGTCATGAATATCATGTTGGTTTCTGTGACAGAGCGGACGAGAGAAATTGGTCTTCGCAAAGCATTGGGAGCAACTCGAGGTAAGATTCTGGTTCAATTTTTGATTGAGTCGATGGTCTTGACGATCATTGGTGGGCTAATTGGACTTGGCCTTGCTTATGGTGTGAATAGCTTGATTACTACACTCGCAGCAGCCTCCCTAGAAGGACCACCGATTATTTCCTTAAATGTCGCCATCGGCAGTATTATTTTCTCTGCTTTTGTAGGCATCATCTTTGGAATTTTACCAGCGAATAAGGCATCTAAGTTAAATCCGATCGAAGCCCTTCGTTATGAATAGAAAAATAGGAGCGAGTCAGGATGAATGGTTCAAGATTCTCCACGCTCCTTTTTGCTGCTGTGGTGGAATAACTTGTCGAAACCTTTTCAATCATCTCGTCTTATACAGGTCAAGCTATTTAGGTAGTCAACGACGGTCTTCAGATGTTTTTGAGTATTCATTCAAGAAGCTGCATTTTTTCCTCTGCCTTATTTTTGTTTAATTGGTAAATATTAGTGAATTTCTGGCCTAAATATGATAGAATAGGGGAGAATAACTTAGGAGGTTCCAAATGACTACTGAACATATGGAAGAATTGAATGACCAGCAGATTGTCCGTCGTGAGAAAATGGCGGCCCTTCGTGAACAAGGAATCGATCCATTTGGGAAGCGATTCGAACGTACTGCAAATTCAGGTCAATTAAAAGAAAAATATTCAGAATTAGATAAAGAACAACTCCACGACTTGAACGAAACAGCTATTATTGCAGGTCGTCTTGTTACCAAACGTGGAAAAGGAAAGGTTGGCTTTGCCCATCTTCAAGACCGTGAAGGTCAAATTCAGATCTACGTTCGTAAGGATGCAGTTGGAGAAGAAAACTACGAGATCTTCAAAAAAGCAGACCTTGGAGATTTCCTTGGTGTTGAAGGGGAAATCATGCGCACAGACATGGGTGAGCTTTCCATCAAAGCAACTCATATCACTCACTTGTCAAAAGCCCTTCGTCCCTTGCCTGAAAAATTCCACGGACTTTCAGATGTTGAAACCATCTATCGCAAACGTTATTTGGATTTGATTTCAAACCGTGAAAGCTTCGAACGCTTTGTAACTCGTTCAAAAATCATCTCTGAAATCCGTCGTTATTTAGATGGTCAAGGATTCCTTGAAGTGGAAACACCAGTGCTTCACAATGAAGCTGGGGGTGCGGCTGCTAAACCATTTATCACTCACCACAATGCACAAAACATTGATATGGTGCTTCGTATCGCGACGGAGCTTCACTTGAAACGTTTGATTGTTGGTGGGATGGAACGCGTTTACGAAATCGGACGGATCTTCCGTAACGAAGGAATGGATGCCACTCACAACCCTGAATTCACTTCGATCGAAGTCTATCAAGCTTACGCTGACTTCCACGATATCATGGACTTAACAGAAGGCATTATCCAACATGCTGCGAAAGCAGTCCATGGTGATGGTCCAATTGACTATCAAGGAACAGAAATCAAAATCAATGAACCTTTCAAACGGGTTCACATGGTTGATGCGATCAAAGAAATCACAGGTGTTGACTTCTGGCAAGACATGACCTTTGAAGAAGCTGTAGCACTTGCAAACGAAAAACATGTACCAGTTGAAAAACACTACACAGAAGTGGGACAAATTATCAATGCCTTCTTCGAAGAATTCGTTGAAGAAACTTTGACACAACCAACTTTTGTTTACGGTCACCCAGTAGCAGTATCTCCATTGGCTAAGAAAAATCCAGAAGACCCACGCTTCACTGACCGTTTCGAACTCTTCATTATGACCAAAGAGTATGCCAATGCCTTCACGGAATTGAATGATCCAATCGATCAATTGCAACGTTTTGAAGCGCAAGCGCGTGCCAAAGAATTGGGAGATGACGAAGCTACAGGCATCGACTATGACTATGTTGAAGCCCTTGAATATGGTATGCCACCAACAGGTGGACTTGGAATTGGTATTGACCGTCTCGTTATGTTGTTGACCAATGTAACAACAATTCGCGACGTCCTTCTCTTCCCAACTATGAAATAAGCTAAAAGAAAACACTGATCTGATGATCAGTGTTTTTGAATGTATACAGACTATTGTTTTACATAAGACAACTAGATGATTTTCAAAAAATATCTACTATTTTTTTGTTATTTAAGAAGATTAAAAACTTTCCGCAGTGAGAAAAGTTCCTGAAACTAAATTGTTTCAGGAACTCGGGAGTTTTGGAGCCTTAGGTCCAAAACTAAGTCATGGAACTTCTTCGAAGTTCGCTGACGTCCGCATTCACCTAAGGAAAGTTTCTAAGTGAACTTTGCCTCTATTCTAAAACAATTATCTTGCAATCAGTGTTTTTTAGTCTCTAAATAAGAGGTATCATTCCAAGTTTCTAAGTAAAAGTGCTCAAAATCATCTGTTGTCAAAATGGTCACACTAGCATTGTTGAGGCCACCGTTTTTACGGAGTTCCTCTGGCTTATAGCCAAGTAGGCTCCGAATAGAAGCGGTTAAATTAGCCCCATGGCCAACGATTAGAATGGCCTCGCCAGACTGGTCTTTTAAACTTTTGATAAAATTTCCGGTCCGTTGGGTGGTTTCTTCAACGGATTCTGCTCCGAAAATATCGTGGTGAAACTTAGCTAAATTATGACGAAAGGCCTTCATTTCCTCCGGATAGAGAGCCTTCAACTCCACAATTTTTCTACCTTCTAACCTACCAAGCCGCCATTCCCGTAGAGCAGGAGTCTTTTGGAGGGAGATAGGATGTTGATTTTGCTCGAGAATGATTTGAGCAGTATGGACGGCTCTAGGCAAGTCACTTGAATAAGCTGCATCAAAGTATGTTTGAGATAAATGCTGGCCCAAGGCTTTTAACTGCTGGACGGAAGATTCTAAAAGCGGAGAGTCACCATTTGCCCCTTGGATACGTCCCTCCTCATTCCACTCAGTACGTCCGTGACGGACAAAATATAATTTCATATTGGTTTTATCCTTTACTCGACTAAGTCTTCGAAGCTAGCCTTGACAAAATCAGCTAAATCTTGCGCCTTGATTTGAATACTGTGACCAACTTCACCTGCAGAGACAATCATCTGATCTAGATCAAGGGCCGACTGGTCAATAAAAATAGGGTAGTTGTGTTTTTGTCGAATGCCAACAGGATTATTGGCTCCGTGGACATAGCCCGTCGTCTTTTCTAAGTCTTTTTGCGGAATCATACTAACTTTTTTATTGCCAGAGAGTTTGGCCAATTTTTTTTCTGACAAGTGGGCAGAGATGGGAACAATCCCGATGACAGGACCAGTTTTATCGCCTGTTAGAGCCAGTGTCTTAAAGATTTGATCGGTCGTAATCCCATCTGGAATGATTCCTTCAAGGGCGTTGATTTGTAAGCCTATGTGCTCAATTTTTGCTTTTGTTAAGATCTGCTCGACCAAGGTTTTTTTCACTTTATTTTTTTTTGCCATGGCTTTCTCCTTTTCTCTTTTTCTCTACAAAATCAGATTTCATTAGACCATTATAACATATAATAGCGGCAATATTGTCTTCTCCTGAAAAATAGAAAACAGCAGAAAAAGTGAAGATCACTTGATCTGCTGTTTTAAGGCTATGAGGAAGAGTTATCTTTTTGTACCTTGAAAAGTTTCCGATAAATCGCTTCTTGGTCTTGCGTCGGAGCAATTTGGTTGAGATCCAAGTAGTGTGAGAATCCATTTAATTGCCCTTGAGAGGTATATTGATGCAAGTCGTATTCCGTGTTGGTATCTGGTGCAGCATTATAGTAGCCATCATCAAATCCATAAGTAGGAATCCAAAGAGCCGTAAATTTATCAGTGGAGATACTGTGTTCTTCCATGAAGTAAGTTCCGATATAGAGTCCAATATTTTTTGCACCCAAAGCTTGTAGTTTTGCTCGGAAAGCTTCAACGCCTGCATTCATATCTTTCATGGTTTTTTCCTCAACGTCTAACCAATAGTAGGTCGGTTTGTAAGGAGAAGCAGCCTTGTAAAATTCTTCTGCTTCTTTTTCCATTTCTTTTTTATCCTTAGCAGCGACATAAGCATAGACTGCGACAGGGATATTTCGTTTTTGGAATTCTTGGATATGGGTTTTAAAAGATTTATCCAGACCATTTAAGTAGGTTGCTGCATTTTCCTTTTTAGCTTGAGCCCCACTATGGACACGAACGATCACACCTCCCACATTTTGGGAGAGGACATCGTAATCAATTTCACTGGGCAATTGCCAGCCTGAGATATCAATGATCGGGCGGCCAACCAGTTCTGGATTGATGTCTTCTTCTTTTTTAGAAGAAGAGCTTGCAGTAGTTGTTTTTCGAGGTGTATTGGAGTTCGGAATGGTTTTGGTTGTTTCTTGTCGCTCTCTGGCTTGTAGATCGGCAATCGTTCGTGAGAGAACGAGAAAAGAAATGATACCGATAAAAAAGACCAAGAGAACAACGGGTTTTATCCTTTTTCTCATACAGAAACATTTTACCGTAAAAAAAACGAAAAGGCAAAACTTAATGCTTAAAAGATGCTGATTTCAGCCATTATTTTCAAAAAAAAAAGGAATCTTTTCATCGAAAAAGGATAAAAATATATGAAAATAAGAAGAATGATTAGAATATTTCTTGAAAATGGGGAAGAAGCCGAATCTTTTCTGGCCTTTCCTTGGTTTTGCTTCTTAAAAATGATATAATGAAGGTTGAATATTAGGAATATGGTGAATTATGAAAATTGAAAAAAGACATCTTTTAAATTATTCCATCCTCATTCCCTATTTGATTTTATCCATCATTGGCTTGATTGTTGTCTATTCGACAACAAGTGCCTTGGCAATTCAAAGTGGAGTGAGTTCGATTCGGATGGTCCGGACACAGGGGCTCTTTTTTATCCTAAGTCTCCTAACCATCGCCTTGATTTATAAATTTAGCCTAAACTTCCTTCGAAATAAAAAAGTGCTGGCTTTTGTCATTTTTATTGAAGTGATTTTGTTGATTCTGTCTAGGTTTATCACAGATACCGTCAATGGAGCTCACGGTTGGTTGACGATTCCTGGAGGGTTTAGTATCCAGCCGGCAGAATACCTCAAGGTGATCTTAGTCTGGTATCTAGCCTTGATCTTTTCTAAACGACAAGACGAGATACGCGATTATGATTATCAAGCCTTGACCCACAATGAATGGATTCCAAGGAATTTAAACGATTGGCGTTGGCTGACCTTGATTCTGATTGGAATCGTTGTGATTATGCCGGACTTGGGAAATGCGACGATCTTGGCCTTAACGGTCTTGATCATGATTACGGCTAGTGGAGTGGGCTACCGTTGGTTTACCTCTTTACTTGGTTTAGTTGTTGGAGTATCGTCCATTGTCCTTGGTTCAATTTGGATTATCGGTGTGGACCGTGTCGCTAAAATTCCAGTCTTTGGTTATGTAGCCAAACGCTTTAGTGCCTTCTTTAACCCCTTTAATGATTTGTCTGGCGCAGGTCACCAATTAGCTAATTCCTACTATGCCATGAGTAACGGTGGTTGGTTTGGCTTGGGGCTAGGAAATTCCATTGAAAAACAAGGTTACTTACCAGAAGCGCACACAGACTTTGTGTTTGCGATTGTGATTGAAGAATTAGGTTTTGTTGGAGCTAGTTTGATCCTTGCTCTCTTATTCTTCTTAATTCTTCGGATCATTTTAGTCGGTATTCGAGCAAAGAATCCTTTTAATTCGATGATGGCCATTGGGATCGGTGGGATGATCTTAGTGCAAACCTTCATTAATATCGGAGGAATTTCTGGTTTGATTCCGTCTACAGGAGTGACTTTCCCCTTCTTATCCCAAGGGGGAAATAGCTTATGGGTCTTATCCGTAGCGATTGCTTTCGTTTTGAATATCGACGCTAGTGAAAAACGGGCTAAGATGGAACGAGAAGGCATGGTTTTTGAAGAAAAAGGTAAAATCAAACCTTATTATTAAAAGGGAATTGTTGAATGGCTATTCAAAAAGGAGAAAAAATGGTCTTACAAAAATTAGAGAACTTCACAAATAAAGATATTATCAAAGAAGAAGCCGAAATCTTAACCAATTTATTAGATGATATTACGAAAAATTTGGTTCGTCCGGAAACCTTTGATAAAATTAGGCAGTTGAAGGATCTATCAAAAACACAGAACTATCGTGAGTTAAATCAACTAGTGGAACAATTGACAAATGAAGAAATGACAGTGATTTCACGTTATTTTGCGATTTTACCACTCTTGATTAACATCTCAGAAGATGTCGATTTGGCCTATGAAATCAATCATTTGAATAACGTGGATGGTGAATACCTCGGAAAACTTTCTTCAACCATCAAAGAAGTTGCGAAAAATGAAAATGCACAAGAAATTCTTGAAAATCTCAATATTGTACCTGTTTTAACAGCCCATCCAACTCAAGTGCAACGAAAAACCATGCTGGATTTAACCAATCATATTCATGCTCTTCTTCGTCAGCACCGGGATGTTAAAGCTGGCTTAATGAATGAGAATAAGTGGTATAACAACCTTCGTTGCAATATCGAAATCATGATGCAAACGGATATGATTCGTGACAAAAAATTGAAGGTTACCAATGAGATCACCAACGTCATGGAATATTACAATAGCTCTTTCTTACAAGCTGTTCCAAATCTGATGTTGGAATACAAACGCTTGGCAAAAGCGCATGGATTAGAGCTTGAACAACCACGTCCGATCACAATGGGCATGTGGATTGGGGGAGACCGGGACGGGAATCCATTTGTAACAGCTGAGACCTTGAAGCGTTCAGCAACTATTCAAAGCGAAGTCATTTTGAACTATTACATCGAAAAGATTTCTAAATTATACCGTCATTTCTCCCTTTCAACGAGTCTTTCTAAAACAAGTGAAGCAGTAGCTGAAATGGCAGCCCTATCCAGTGATACATCCGTCTTTCGTGAAAAAGAACCTTACCGTCGAGCTTTCCACTATATCCAGTCAAAATTGATCCAGACTTTGGTCAATTTAAAAGAATGGACTATGGTTGGGGAAACTAGAGAAGATCGTTATGCTGTCGAGAGGTTATTAGGAGCAAATGCTCATCAACAAGGGCCAGTTTCTGATTATATCGGCAATCGTATCTCTGGAGCTCTAAAGAAAATTTCTGAGAAAGAAGCACCAGCTTATGCCTCTGCTCAAGAATTTAAAGAAGACCTTGAAAAGATCAAAGATTCCTTGTTAGAAAACAAATCAGAGTATTTGATTTCTGGTGAATTTGCAGAACTTCTAGAAGCCATCGATGTTTTTGGATTCTATCTGGCCTCTATTGATATGCGTCAGGATTCGAGTGTGCATGAAGCCTGTGTGGCAGAATTGCTGAAATCAGCTGGAATTAATGACCATTATTCTGATTTATCAGAGGATGAAAAGTGTCAAGTTCTCTTGAAAGAACTTTTAGAAGACCCACGTATTTTATCAGCAACCCATGCTGAAAAATCTGAACTGCTTGAAAAAGAATTAGCGATTTTCCAAACGGCCCGTGAATTGAAGGATCGTTTAGGAGAAGAAGTCATTCGTCAAAACATCATTTCTCATGCAACCAGTGTGTCAGATATGTTGGAATTGGCTGTGATGTTGAAAGAAGTGGGCTTAGTCGATACGGAAAAAGCTCGCGTTCAAATCGTACCGTTGTTTGAAACGATCGAAGATTTGGATCATTCAGAAGAAACCATGAGAAGTTACTTGTCTCTTCCGATTGCCAAACGTTGGATTGCTTCTAAGAACAACTACCAAGAGATTATGTTAGGATACTCTGATTCCAACAAAGATGGTGGATACTTGTCTTCTTGTTGGACCCTCTTTAAAGCCCAACAACAATTGACCGCTATCGGAGACGAGTTTGGAGTGAAGATTACCTTCTTCCATGGTCGTGGTGGGACTGTTGGTCGTGGTGGAGGTCCTACTTATGAAGCCATCACGTCTCAACCGTTGAAATCCATTAATGACCGCATCCGCTTAACTGAGCAAGGAGAAGTAATCGGCAATAAATATGGAAATAAAGATGCTGCCTACTACAACCTTGAGATGCTCGTCTCTGCAACCATTAACCGAATGATTGCCGAACAAAAGAGTCCATTCTCTATGTTTGATCGTTTCGGGGAAGTCATGGATAAAGTCGTGAATCGCAGTTACGATATCTATCGTGATTTGGTCTTTGGAAATGAGCACTTCTATGATTACTTCTTTGAATCAAGTCCGATCAAAGCAATTTCAAGCTTTAATATTGGTTCACGTCCTGCTGCTCGTAAGACCATTACAGAAATCGGTGGTTTGCGTGCTATCCCATGGGTCTTCTCTTGGTCACAAAGTCGGGTAATGTTCCCTGGTTGGTATGGAGTAGGTTCTAGCTTTAAGGAATTTATCGATGAGGATCCTGAGAATATTGAAACCCTTCGATACATGTATAAAAACTGGCCTTTCTTCCAATCTCTCTTGTCAAATGTGGACATGGTCTTATCCAAAGCCAACATGGACATTGCTTTTGAGTACGCCCAATTGTGTGAAGAAGAAGAAGTTCGCAATATCTATCAGATTATCTTACATGAATGGCAATTGACTAAGGACATCATCTTGATGATTGAGGAACAAGACGAGTTGCTCGCTGAAAACCCTTATCTGAAAGAAAGTTTGGATTACCGGATGCCATACTTTAACGTCTTGAACTATATTCAGTTAGAATTGATTCGACGTCAACGGACTGGACAACTACCAGCCGATCAAGACAAGCTGATCCATATTACGATCAATGGAGTGGCTACAGGATTACGAAATTCAGGCTAAAAAATCGGAACATTGTTCCGATTTTTTTAGTCCCTGATATTAAAGGACCAAAAGGTATGTAATGGCTTAAATAGAAGATTTAAAATGAGAATTTTCAAAGCTAGATCAGGATCTTTCAGCAAGCTGATAAAATAAAAGAAAAGAAGAGGAATAATTAAGAAAATATAGGTAAAAGGCTTGCAATTTTATCTAAAATTCGATAGAATAGTAAGGAAAGTTAGACTGTATTGCCTACTGTCTATCTATAAAATATATTTTATTGGAGGCTTTTACTCAAATGGCAAAAGAAAAATACGATCGTAGTAAACCGCACGTTAACATCGGTACAATCGGACACGTTGACCACGGTAAAACTACCCTAACTGCAGCAATCACAACTGTTTTGGCACGTCGCTTGCCTTCATCAGTTAACCAACCTAAAGACTATGCGTCTATCGATGCTGCTCCAGAAGAACGCGAACGCGGTATCACCATCAACACTGCACACGTTGAGTACGAAACTGCAAAACGTCACTACGCTCACATCGACGCTCCAGGACACGCGGACTACGTTAAAAACATGATCACTGGTGCCGCTCAAATGGACGGAGCTATCCTTGTAGTAGCTTCAACTGACGGACCAATGCCACAAACACGTGAACACATCCTTCTTTCACGTCAGGTTGGTGTTAAACACTTGATCGTCTTCATGAACAAAGTTGACTTGGTTGACGATGAAGAATTGCTTGAATTGGTTGAAATGGAAATCCGTGACCTTCTTTCAGAATACGATTTCCCAGGTGATGACCTTCCAGTTATCCAAGGTTCAGCTCTTAAAGCTCTTGAAGGTGACTCTAAATATGAAGACATCATCATGGAATTGATGGATACTGTTGATGAGTACATCCCAGAACCAGAACGCGATACTGACAAACCATTGCTTCTTCCAGTCGAAGACGTATTCTCAATCACTGGACGTGGTACAGTTGCTTCAGGACGTATCGACCGTGGTGTTGTTCGTGTCAACGACGAAATCGAAATCGTTGGTATCAAAGACGAAATCCAAAAAGCAGTTGTTACTGGTGTTGAAATGTTCCGTAAACAACTTGACGAAGGTCTTGCAGGGGATAACGTTGGTGTGCTTCTTCGTGGTATCCAACGTGATGAAATCGAACGTGGACAAGTTATCGCTAAACCAGGTTCAATCAACCCACACACTAAATTCAAAGGTGAAGTTTACATCCTTACTAAAGAAGAAGGTGGACGTCATACTCCATTCTTCAACAACTACCGTCCACAGTTCTACTTCCGTACAACTGACGTAACTGGATCTATCGAACTTCCAGCTGGAACTGAAATGGTAATGCCTGGTGATAACGTGACTATCGACGTTGAGTTGATCCACCCAATCGCCGTTGAACAAGGTACTACATTCTCAATCCGTGAAGGTGGACGTACTGTTGGTTCAGGTATGGTTACTGAAATCGAAGCTTAATTCGATCTAGTTCCCAGATTAACAATTATATAGACAGACAGAAAACCCCGTGAAGACGGGGTTTTTATTTTGGTAAAAAGTAAAATGAGCTTGTGCAACCTTTCGTTATGACGAAAATTATGGTAAAATAGTAGTATAAAATTAGAAAAAAGAGGTATGTGAAATGTCACGTAAACCATTTATCGCTGGTAACTGGAAAATGAACAAAAATCCAGAAGAAGCAAAAGCATTCGTTGAAGCTGTAGCATCAAAACTTCCTTCAGCTGACCTTGTTGAAGCTGGTATCGCAGCTCCTGCAGTTGACTTGACAGCTGTACTTGCTGCTGCTAAAGGTTCAAATCTTAAAGTTGCTGCCCAAAACACTTACTTTGAAAATGCTGGTGCCTTCACTGGTGAAACTAGCCCACAAGTTTTGAAAGAAATCGGTACTGACTACGTTGTTATCGGTCACTCAGAACGTCGTGACTACTTCCATGAAACTGATGAAGATATCAACAAAAAAGCAAAAGCAATCTTTGCGAACGGTATGCTTCCAATCATCTGTTGTGGTGAAAGCCTTGAAACTTACGAAGCTGGTAAAGCAGCAGAATTCGTAGGGGCTCAAGTTTCAGCTGCTCTTGCAGGATTGACTGCAGAGCAAGTCTCTTCAACAGTTATCGCATACGAACCAATCTGGGCGATCGGTACTGGTAAATCAGCTTCACAAGACGACGCACAAAAAATGTGTAAAGTTGTTCGTGACGTTGTAGCTGCTGACTTTGGTCAAGAAGTGGCTGACAAAGTACGTGTTCAATACGGTGGTTCAGTGAAACCTGAAAACGTTGCTGAATACATGGCTTGTCCAGACGTTGATGGAGCTCTTGTGGGTGGTGCATCACTTGATCCAGAAAGCTTCTTGGCATTGCTTGACTTTGTTAAATAATGATATATAAAAAGGCGAGAGATTTCTCGTCTTTTTTATAGTAGAAAAGACCAGCTACAAAGCTGGTCTTTTGAGTTAGGAACGTCCTAATAGTTTCTTAATGAGAGAAATCATTTTGTATTTCAGAGGATTTGGGTAATAACGGAAGGTCCCCATCTTACGGACGATGTAGCCGTTGAAGTTTTGTTTGAAACGAAGAACACCGTCTGACCCGTCAAAGATTCCTTGAATACCAAGGAAGTTATATCTTGGGATACCACGTTTGATGGTTTCAAGCATCATATATTCCTGGAGAACAGCAGGAGCATAGAACTTATTAAATTCTGTATAAGAGCCACTGAATAAATAGGTGGATTCTTGTGGCATATAGACAAAGAGACTACCTGCAAGAATGACGTCTTGATCTCCATATTTTTCAATATATTCTTTCGCGTCCTTCTTTCTCACCTCAAAGGTATCAAACTGGCTAGAGAATTCACGAAGTTGATTTTGTTTTTTCTCTGAATGTGGGTTGACTTCAAGATCTTTCTGTAATTTCTCAATCTTCTGTGCTAGTTTTCCTTGGTCTTTTTCAAGATTCGTGTAGTAATGGTGGAAGTTCAGTGTTGCGATCATGAAATCTGCATTGTCGCCAAAACTGTCATAGAAAGTTTGGTAATAATCCAAGGTCTTATCCTGATAGTCGCGACGGTCACTGGTTGAGGAAGTAATATCCTTAAAGAGTTGCAGTTCATCTCGGTTTAATCGTTTCAGTTTAATACCGAAAGATTTAGCTTTCTTGACAAGTGGCTTTCCTTTTTTACTGAAGCTCTTGAGAAGATTTTTTTCGGTGATGCCCTCCATATCTTTCACATAATGCCAATCACCTTCTCCTCCTGGATAACCTGTTGTTAAACCATCATGCTGATAGCCCAATTTTTTTAGGGTATCCATAAAATGAGTTTGCTCTTCACTGGTTGGATTCCCGTCACTGTCAAAGGTTTGATAGGTATCATAGGGCTTAATAACGAGTTCAATAGCCCCATTTTCTTTCGCATAGTCTTTTAAAGCTGCATAGAAAGGTTCTAGCATAGCTTCCTTTTGGTAAAGGGGGCCAGAATTGATTTCCATATGGAGACCACCTGTCATAGGAAGACTGTACAAGATTGCTGCCACTTGGACTTGATCTTCTTGCTTCCAAGCGATAAATTGGACGGTATTTCCTCGCTTTTCAAGCAGATCTGCCATTTCAGCAGACTGGATAAAAGAGCGATGGGAGACAGTATTTGCAAATGAGGTAAATTCTTCTTTTGAAATTGTCGTAAGAGTCATGTAACTTATTTACTCCTTAATTTTTTCCGGATCTTGTAGACTTTGTTTACAAGTGGATAAAGTGGACTGGTTGGGAGGTTGAATTCCCCAACAAATTCTTCAATGACAGGATTAAATTTAGATTTGAAATGATAGAGACCACCATCGAGTGAATTTTCAATGCCCCCCATATTTTGCCAAGAAGCACCACGGTCGAAAGCGTGTTGGGCAGTTTCATACCAGGTGAGGATAGCAGGTTGGTAACGGCGGAATTCTTCATCCATCCCTGCATAAACATTTTCAGACGTCCCACCGAATTCAAGGCTTAAGGTCCCAGATAAAGGAACGATCTGTCTACCTGCTTGGAGATGCTGTTCAAGAAATTGCAGTTCTTCCTCTATCCGCTCTTTTTCTTTTTGGTTATTCTCAACCTTGCCAGGCTTTGTTTTTTCTGTGAATTTTTCAGCCTCTGCCTTATTTTTTTCAAGATCTTTTGTAAGGGAGGTTTTCCGTTTCTCGAGATCTAGCGTAGACAAAGTAATGTAGGATTGTCCTTGGTAGGTTGTGAGCAGTTTTTCGTAGTAGTCTTTTCCACGTAAATGAATGCTTTTACGAGCCTCAGTCTTTTTCATGAGAGAAGCAAAGTCCTCTAACAATTCGGTTCCGCCAAATTGGACTTGGATCCCTTTGTTTCGAGCAGTTCGGATGGCTTGTCGAGTAGATTTTGAAAGATCTTGCTCAGTGAAAAACTCTTTGTGGATATTCGCTTGAAAGCGTGGTTGGATATTTTCTGCCAGATCACTTGTTCGGCCAGTCCATTCAACCCCTTCTTTAGTTAAGGTATCGATCACCGCTTGTACATCAGTGGTTTCCGTATTTTCTTGTCCAATCAAGTGTTTGCTCAAGAAAAGACTTGGATCAAATTTAACAAACAAGGCCTTGTGTTGTTTGGCTATCTTTTTAAGGGATTGGATCACATATGAAACCAGCTCCTTGTTTTGGTAATCCATAATAGGGCCTCGAGGAATGTAGAGCATGGAAAAGCCAAGTGGCAGGGGTTGAATCAAGATGCTTGCAACAGCGACTAATTGATCTTCTTGATAAAAACCAACACGTTCATTTCCCCAATTATCTTTAATTTTTGCCCATGAACTGCTTTGTAAGAGATTGGTTTGGTCACTCTGAATAACAAAGTCATCATGCTCACTAGCAGAAATTCCTAGCTGGTAATGGTACATTTCTTATAATACCCACTTTCTAATGGCGTATGCAACGCCAGATTCATCATTTGATTTGGTAATAGTTGTAGCAATTTTTTTAAGAGCTGGATTGCCATTTTCCATAACGACAGCATGTTCCACGACTTCTAGCATGGAACGGTCATTTTCTTCATCTCCGATAGCCATGGTTTCTTCTTGCTGGATTCCAAGTCGTTCAGCTAGATGAAGAACAGCTGCTCCCTTATTGGTTGTTTTCCCTAGAATTTCTAAATAAAAAGGAGCTGATTTGACCATAGTGAAGCGATCCTTGAATTCTTTAGGGATTTTTGCAATCGCAGCATCTAGAATATCTGGTTCATCGATATACATGGCCTTGACAAATTCTTTCTCACGAACTTCTTCAGGCGTCCGGTAATAAAGGGGCATATTGACCAGTTGAGATTCATGAATGGTGTAGCGTCCGATATCGCGATTGCTGGTATAGATGCCATCTTTAGTAATCACATGAGAGTGGATTTGGAGTTTGTTAGCAAGAGACTCGATATCGAGATAGTCCTCATAATCTAAAAGGTCCTTGATGAGTTCTTTTCCAGTAGCGGTTTCTTGAACCAGACCGCCATTAAAGGTAATGACATAGTCTCCAGGATCCATCAAATGGAGTTCTTTTAAAAGTTTTGAGACCCCTGCGATAGGACGACCTGTTGTGATAACGATTTTAACGCCTGCAGCTTTAGCGTCTTGAATGGCTTCAAATACGGAAGGTGTGATCTCTTTTTTTGAATTGAGAAGTGTACCATCGATATCGATCGCAACTAATTTAATGGACATCCGTCTCTCCTGTAAAATAATCATTGTTGATATAGGAAGTGAATTCCTCTACTTGCTTACTGAAAAGTCCATTAACCTCCAGCATTTCTTTTGGGAAATAGAAGCGGTTGTCCCCATAGCGAGTTCCTGCAAGAGCAGCGACGAGTGGAGACAACTGAGACAATTCAGCGAGACTCCCATCTTTTCGGATCATCTCGATCTGAGTCCGCGGTTTTTCAAGCTCTGGTCGATAAATATCGTAGGGCAGGTCAAAATTTTGATGAATAGCTGTGTAGTAGGTTGGATTAAACCCAACCTCTTTAATCAGTTTTTCAAGGATTACTAAGTCTTTTCGCTTATCTTCTGTAAATAGAATCGATTTAAAGACTTTCCGATTAATATAGCGCTGTGCAAGATCAGACAAGATGGTATCCGGACTATCCATCCAGACTTGGAAATAGGTATTCATCACACCGTCATCTAGATTTAGGTAGTCTTGGATGGTGACCTCTTCTTCAAAAAATGGAATCAAGCGAGGTGAAGTCAATTGAAAATACTCTTTCTGATCGGGATAAATGGTTCTAGCGCGTTTGAGTAGATTTTGAAGGAGGACTTCCATGGCACGAGTAGCCGGGTGGAAGTAGACCTGCATATACATTTGGTAACGGCTGACCACGTAATCCTCGACAGCGTGCATGCCATTTTGTTGGAAGGCAATGCCATTTTCAATCGGTCGAATGACGCGCAAAATACGGGTCAAGTCAAATTTTCCATAGGAAGCACCCGTAAAGTAGGCATCCCGCAGTAAATAATCCATCCGGTCCACATCAATTTGACTAGAAATCAATTGCACCACTTGTTTATTGGGGTAGGTATGATCAATGACGCTGGCTACACGATTTGGGAAATCAGGTGCTACCTGTAAGAGGATCTGATTGACCTCCGTCTCTGGACTGGTGATGATCAGCTGGGTCATTTTTTCATGATCGGTCCCAAAGAGTCCTTCGAAGGTATGGGAATAGGCACCATGTCCAATGTCATGAAGAAGAGCGGCTGTCATGGTCAGTAAGTTTTCATCAGAATTCCATTGCTCTGCATACTTTTCCTCAAAAATGGACAGAATGCGTCTTGAAATTTCATAGGCGCCAAGACAGTGAGAAAAACGACTATGCTCCCCACCGTGGAAGGTAAAACCAGATGTCCCCAGTTGTTTGATGCGGCGTAGTCGTTGAAATTCTTTACTATTAATTAATTGATAAATGATGGGATGATCCACATGAACGTAATCATGCACGGGATCGCGAAAGACTTTTTCATTCATGGGTCTATTATAGCAAAAAAAAGCCTATTTTGCGATCTAGAGGCTAATAGGGGCAGTCAAAATGCGTAAAATTTGATAGAATAGTAAGGCAAGAAAAGAAGAGAAGGAGACAAAGATGCAGATTCGCATTCAAAATACCATTCGATTTGGAGAAGAAATGGAAATCGTTGATCAGTACTATCAAGGTGAATGGAAGGAAAAAGCAGGTTTTCAATATCTCTTGTATACCAATGAAGAAGATGAAAAGGTTGCTTTGAAATTTTCCAATGATGAATTGGTCATGACACGATTCTCAAGTCCTAAATCCATCATGCGTTTCTACAAAAATGAAGATGGTGGGGCAATCATCCCAACTCCGATGGGCATTCAGCAGTTTTTGATTACAACAGACCTCTTTCAATTAGAAGCAGGTCATTTGCAAGTCTCTTATCGCTTGTTAACTCTCGATGGAGAACAGGAATTTGCTAATTATCAATTACTGGTGGAATGGGAAGAATAGACCTCATTAAATTATTAGAGATCCCGCTTGCTTTATTCTATAAAAATGGTATAATAAAACCACTCAAGGGAGTAGCTGGCGGTTTACCGCGATAGTGTCGTCATTACGAATTATTTCCGGCACTATATTAAACAGCGAGACTTGTTTTTTTAAAAAACAGGTCTCTTTTTTGTAAAAAGAGGCCAAAAAGGAGGAGACTGTTTTGTCAAAAGAACAAAATAAAGACTTGTTTTACACACAAACCTCAGAAGAAGTCCTAAAGAACTTGGACTCATCGATCGAAGGTTTGTCAACTGCCCAAGCTCAAGAACGCTTAGCGACTTATGGTCGAAATGAGTTAGAAGAGGGAGAGAAACGTAGCCTATTAGCTAAATTCCTTGATCAATTTAAGGATTTGATGATTATCATCTTGCTCGCGGCAGCGGCACTTTCTGTGGTTACAGAAGGGATGGATGGTTTAACAGATGCCATTATCATCTTGGCCGTTGTTGTCTTGAATGCTGCCTTTGGGGTTTACCAAGAAGGGCAAGCAGAAGCAGCCATTGAAGCTCTGAAAAATATGTCTAGCCCGATGGCTCGGGTTCGTCGTGATGGTCATGTTATTGAAATTGACTCAAAAGAATTGGTGCCTGGAGATATCGTCTTGCTTGAAGCGGGAGATGTGGTGCCTGCCGATATGCGTTTGCTTGAAGCGGCGTCTCTTAAAATCGAAGAAGCTGCTCTTACTGGTGAGTCTGTACCGGTTGAAAAGGATATTACTCAAATGGTAGAAGCAGATGCTGGTATCGGAGATCGTGTTAACATGGGTTACCAAAACTCAAACGTAACATACGGTCGTGGTATTGGTGTCGTGACCAACACTGGTATGTATACAGAAGTTGGTAAGATTGCAGATATGTTGGCTAATGCTGACGAGACAGAGACACCATTGAAGCAAAGCTTGGAACAATTATCTAAGGCCTTGACTTACTTGATTATTGTGATTGCCGTTATTACTTTCTTGGTTGGTGTATTCGTTCGTGGTGAACATCCGTTGGAAGGCTTGATGGTGGCGGTTGCTCTTGCGGTTGCTGCGATTCCAGAAGGTCTCCCTGCCATTGTAACCATCGTTCTATCATTGGGAACTACAACCCTTGCAAAACGGAATTCAATCGTCCGTAAATTGCCAGCGGTTGAGACTCTCGGTTCAACAGAAATCATTGCATCTGATAAAACAGGTACCTTGACTATGAACCAAATGACTGTTGAAAAGGTTTATACCAACGGTCAATTGCAAAGCTCGGCATCTGAAATTGCTGCTAGCAACAATACCCTACGTATCATGAACTTTGCCAATGACACCAAGGTGGACCCATCTGGCAAGCTGATTGGTGATCCAACGGAGACAGCTCTTGTACAGTTTGGTTTGGACCACAACTTTGATGTTCGTGAAGTCTTGAAGGATGAGCCACGTGTTGCTGAATTACCATTTGACTCAGACCGTAAGCTTATGTCGACTATCCATAAGGGATCTGACGGTTCTTACTTTATCGCTGTCAAGGGTGCACCTGATCAATTGCTCAAGCGTGTGACTCGTATTGAAGTCAATGGGGAAGTTCGCCCAATCACAGAAGAAGATAAAAATGCTATCCTTGCAACCAACAAAGATTTGGCTAAACAAGCCCTTCGTGTTTTGATGATGGCTTATAAGACAAGCAACGAAATCCCAACCTTGGAATCTGAAATCGTTGAGTCTGACCTCATCTTCTCTGGTTTGGTCGGAATGATTGACCCTGAACGTCCAGAAGCTGCAGAAGCTGTACGTGTCGCTAAAGAAGCAGGTATCCGTCCGATTATGATCACTGGTGACCACCAAGATACAGCGGAAGCTATTGCCAAACGTCTCGGAATCATCGATCCAAATGACACAGAAGACCATGTCTTCACTGGTGCTGAGTTGAATGAACTCACTGATGAAGAATTCCAAAAAGTCTTTAAGCAATACTCTGTTTATGCACGTGTATCACCTGAGCACAAGGTTCGTATCGTTAAAGCTTGGCAAAATGAAGGTAAGGTTGTCGCTATGACGGGTGATGGGGTCAACGATGCGCCTTCACTTAAGACAGCTGATATTGGTATCGGTATGGGAATTACAGGTACAGAAGTTTCTAAAGGAGCTTCTGATATGGTCCTTGCTGATGATAACTTTGCAACCATTATCGTAGCGGTAGAAGAAGGACGTAAGGTCTTCTCAAATATCCAAAAATCAATCCAATACCTCTTGTCTGCTAATATGGCTGAAGTTTTCACCATCTTCTTTGCAACATTGTTAGGTTGGGATGTGCTTCAACCAGTGCATTTGCTATGGATTAACCTGGTAACAGATACGCTACCAGCCATCGCTCTTGGGGTGGAACCAGCTGAGCCAGGCGTTATGACTCACAAACCTCGTGGGCGTAAGTCTAACTTCTTTAATGGTGGTGTCTTCGGAGCAATCATTTATCAAGGGATCTTCCAAACCATGCTAGTTTTAGGTGTTTATGGTTGGGCTCTTCTCTTCCCAGAGCACCAAAGTCATACTGAAATCCATGCGGATGCCCTTACCATGGCTTTTGCAACTCTTGGTTTGATCCAATTGCTCCATGCCTTTAACGTTAAATCGGTTTACCAATCGATCTTTAAAGTGGGACTCTTCAAGAACAAGACCTTTAACTGGTCGATTCCAGTTGCCTTTGTTCTCTTGATGGCGACCATCATTGTCCCTGGATTTAACAAACTCTTCCATGTCTCTCATTTGAGTTTGACACAATGGTTAGCAGTTATGATTGGTTCGCTCTTGATTGTTGTTCTCGTTGAGATTGTCAAAGCCGTTCAACGTGCACTTGGAAAAGATAAAAATGCCATTTAAGCATAAAAAAAGTCATCTTCGGATGGCTTTTTTTGCGGGCAAAATAGACTGGGCATATTTCTTGAGGTACGTGTGGATTTTTGATAAACTAGTCAACAGTTTGAAGAAAGGAAACTTAGTTATGAAAAAGTTTTTTGCTGAAGTAATCGGCACATTTATGCTTGTCTTTATCGGGACTGGCGCAGTTGTTTTTGGAAATGGAACAGAAGGTCTGGGACATTTAGGAATTGCCTTGGCATTCGGTTTATCCATTGTTGCAGCAGCTTACTCAATTGGGACTGTTTCTGGTGCCCACTTGAACCCAGCTGTTTCGATTGCCATGTTTGTGAACAAACGCTTGTCTTCAAAGGACTTGGTTAATTATATTGCAGCTCAAGTAGTGGGGGCGGTTCTCGCATCTGCAACAGTACTCTTCCTCTTGTCAAATTCAGGTATGTCAACAGCTAGTCTTGGTGAAAATGCCCTAGCGAAGGGTGTGACTCCATTTGGCGGATTCTTGTTTGAAGTAATTGCTTCCTTTATCTTTATTTTGGTCATCATGACAGTGACATCAGCTAGCAAAGGTAATGGCAAGATCGCTGGTCTTGTGATCGGCTTGAGCTTGACTTTGATTATTCTTGTTGGTTTGAACATTACAGGACTTTCTGTTAACCCAGCTCGTAGCTTGGCACCTGCCCTCTTTGTTGGTGGTGCAGCCCTTCAACAAATTTGGATCTTTATCTTGGCTCCAATCGTTGGCGGTGTTCTGGCTGCAATCGTTGCAAAAAATCTTTTGGATACAGAAGAGTAAAAAAATTGGTCCCAGAGGGACCAATTCAGATTGAAAACAAAGTCATATAAAAAACTTTCCTTAGGTGAGTACGGACGTCAGCGAACTTCTTCGAAGTTCCATGACTAATTATTGAGCCTAGGGTCTCAATAATTCCGAGTGCCTGAAATGTTATTGTTTCAGGCACTTTTCTCACAGCGGAAAGTTTCGGTATTTTCTCGATCGATTTAAAAATTGGAACTTATTTATTTTTTGCAGAATCGCTTAACTTATTTTACTTTAAAATAGTTTGTCTACATTCTAAATTGGTTCCGAAGGAACCAATTTTTTTATAGTTTAAGGATCGTCATGGCTTGAGAAAATTCATGAGCGAGCTGTTTTTTCTTGTATGCTTTAAATTCGGGGAGGTCTTTGATTCTGCGATAGCGTTTGTAGGGATCGTATCGTTTTGGAAAATCATATTCAGGAAAAGCTTCGAAAAATTGCTTGCAGAGCTCCCATTCTCGGACATAGCCTAAAGGTCTGGCATGATAGGTGATGGTGTCAATCGTTGTTGCTGGCATTCGGTGATGGCTATGACCAAAAATCACTTCTCTGACAGGATATTGTCTAAACAGTTCATGAAAGGCTTGGCTCCCTAGAAAAGCATTAAAGCGTTCAAAATAAGGGTGGCGCAGGAGAAACTGACTATGAGGAACAAAGTGCATAGCGATGATCAAGGGTTGATCCACTTGCATGAGTTCTGTTTCGAGCTCTTGCAACAGACGTTGGGTAATGGCTGGATCAGATCCCCTTCGTTGGAGACGTCTGTCAAACCAAAACAGATTCTTGGTTTGGAGATGTTTTTGGGGAGAGATAGTAGGAACAAAGCTGTAGTCATACCAGCCCGAAAAGGCAAGGAGTGTATGCTTTGAAAAAGGAATCTTTTGAAATTCAAAAGGTCTCATGGCTTCTTCTGATAGGCCCAGCATATCATGATTTCCCAAGCTAAAGGTCACTGGAAGATGACAATGAAGTTGGTCTAAAAATTTCTGTGAGGTCTTTTCAAAGCCGTTGGCAATATCTCCTGCAATATGGAGATGTTGAATTTTTTTGTCCTTGAAAAGAGTGATCAGGGTCTCTAATTCTTCTTTACCGAAGTTGTTCGAATCAATATGTAAATCGGACATAAAAGCTACTATTGTCATGCTACCAGTCTAGCATAAGAGGATCTTTTTTTCTAACAATTAGGTTACAAATGAATGGAAAAATGTTGAAAATTAGCTGGCTTGGCAGTAGTCAACCAGCAGATCCAATATTGGAAGGTGGGCAAATAGTGAAGGTTATGATATAATAGACTAGATACATAGAAAGAGGTACTTATGGACATTTCAGAAATTCGTCAAAAAATTGACGCAAATCGTGAAAAATTAGCTTCTTTCAGGGGGTCTCTTTGACTTAGAGGCATTGGAAGAAGAAATTGCCATTTTAGAAAATAAAATGACAGAACCTGATTTTTGGGATGATAATATTGCTGCGCAAAAGACATCTCAAGAATTAAATGAACTCAAGCAGACCTATGAAAATTTCCATCAAATGGTGGATCTCTTTGATGAGTCAGAAATCTTACTGGACTTTTTGGCAGAAGACGATTCGGTCAAGGAAGAATTGATCGAGAAGTTGGAGGAGCTGGATAAACGTATGACCAGCTATGAGATGACCTTGCTATTGTCTGAACCCTATGACAATAATAATGCCATCCTAGAAATCCACCCAGGTTCAGGAGGAACAGAAGCTCAGGACTGGGGCGACATGCTTCTTCGGATGTATACTCGTTTTGGAAATGCCCACGGATTTAAAGTTGAAGTCTTGGACTATCAGGCTGGAGATGAGGCTGGAATCAAGTCTGTGACCCTATCCTTTGAAGGGCCACATGCATACGGTCTTCTGAAATCTGAAATGGGCGTTCACCGTTTGGTTCGGATCTCTCCATTTGACTCCGCTAAACGTCGTCATACCTCCTTTACATCTGTTGAGGTCATGCCCGAATTAGACGATACCATCGAAGTCGAAGTTCGTGATGATGATATCAAGATGGACACCTTCCGCTCTGGTGGAGCTGGTGGACAAAACGTCAACAAGGTCTCTACAGGGGTGCGCTTGACCCACATTCCGACAGGGATTGTAGTGGCGTCCACCGTGGATCGGACCCAATACGGGAACCGTGATCGTGCGATGAAGATGTTGCAAGCTAAACTCTACCAATTAGAGCAAGAGAAAAAAGCAGCAGAAGTGGATTCTCTAAAAGGGGATAAAAAAGAAATCACCTGGGGAAGTCAAATCCGCTCCTATGTTTTTACCCCTTATACCATGGTTAAGGACCACCGGACCAACTACGAAGTAGCGCAGGTGGACAAGGTGATGGATGGAGATATCGATGGCTTTATCGATGCCTACCTTAAATGGCGTCTCCAATAACCTCGAGGGAATCAACCAGAAAAGAATGAGAGGAATTTCATTACATGTCAATGATTGAAATGAAAGATGTTGTCAAAAAGTATGACAACGGGACGACGGCCCTTCGCGGGGTCTCTGTCCAAATTGAACCAGGAGAATTTGCCTACATCGTAGGACCTTCTGGTGCAGGGAAGTCGACCTTTATTCGACTTTTATACCGTGAAGTCAAACACGATAAAGGAAGTTTGAAAGTAGCTGATTTTGATTTGGATAAAATCAAAAAACGCGATATTCCTATGTTGCGACGCAATGTGGGAGTGGTCTTCCAAGATTATAAATTGCTTCCAAAGAAAACCGTTTATGAAAATATTGCCTACGCAATGCAAGTTATCGGTGAGCGCCGTCGCAATATTAAAAAGCGTGTGATGGAAGTTTTGGATCTTGTCGGATTGAAACACAAGGTCCGCTCATTCCCGAATGAATTGTCCGGTGGGGAGCAACAACGGATTGCGATTGCTCGTGCGATCGTCAACAATCCGAAAGTCTTGATTGCGGATGAGCCAACGGGGAACTTGGACCCAGATAATTCATGGGAAATTATGAATCTTTTGGAGCGGATTAATCTGCAAGGGACCACAGTATTGATGGCGACCCACAATAGCCAAATTGTAAATACTTTACGTCACCGTGTCATCGCGATTGAAAATGGTCGTGTAGTGCGTGATGAAGCGGAAGGAGAGTACGGATACGATGATTAGAAGATTTTTCCGACACTTAATCGAATCGCTTAAAAGCTTGAAACGAAATGGTTGGATGACGATGGCAGCGGTCAGCTCGGTTATGATTACCCTTAGCTTGGTTGCTATTTTCGCCTCAGTTATTGCCAATACCATTAAGCTTTCAGATGATATTCAAAACAGTGTGCGGGTTGTAGTATACATGCGCAAGGATATTCAAGATCAGAGCGAGCAGATTGAAAAAGACGGTCAAACCGTGACCAATGAAAACTACCATAAGGTCTACGATGCTCTGACAGCCATGAAGCATGTCGACAAGGTTGATTTTTCTAGCAAGGAAGAACAGTATGATAAACTGATCAAAACGGCTGGGAACAACTGGAAGATTTTTGATGGAGATGCCAATCCTCTCTATGATGCTTATTATGTAGAGACGACTGCTCCAAAATATGTGAAGCAAGTCTCAGCAGATGCTAAAAAAATTGAAGGAGTTTCTGAGGTTAAAGATGGTGGGGTCGATACCCAACGCTTGTTTGCTCTTGGAACCTTCATCCGAAACTGGGGCTTGATTGGTGTAGCTTTATTGATCTTCATCGCAGTCTTCTTGATTTCAAATACCATTCGGATTACCATCATTTCACGTAGTCGTGAGATTAAGATTATGCGACTGGTAGGAGCAAAAAATGGTTATATTCGTGCACCATTCCTTTTAGAAGGGGCTTGGATCGGTCTCTTGGGAGCCTTGGTTCCTTCAGCTTTGGTCTTTTATGTTTATAATGTTGTCTATACATCTATGAACAATAACTTGGCAGATCAAAACTTGTATCTCTATAGCCCTCATCTCTTGGTACCGATCATGGTCGGTGGCCTCTTTGGATTAGGAATTTTGATTGGGGCGATTGGTTCTTCAATCTCCATGAGACGTTTTCTTAAGATATAATAAAAAAGCAAGTTCACACTTGCTTTTTTTGTATCTTTTATTAGGACAGGAAGGAGGATACATGATTCTTTAGGATTGTCTAAAGAAGGGATTGAACATCTTCTCGTGACCAATAGAAGTCTCAGGGCCATGCCCGGGATAGACAGTGTAGGAAGATGGAAGGGTAAAGAGTTCTTCTCTGATACTGCTAAGTATCTGTGCCGCGTTCCCTGTCGGAAGATCGGTCCGTCCAATGGTTTCGCGAAAAAGGGCGTCACCGGATAGAACCAGGTGATCCTCAGGAAAGACGATAGAGACTCCTCCTGCAGAGTGGCCTGGTGTCTCCAGAACATAAAAGTGGAAATCGGCTATTTGGTAATCGGAGCGAATGTCATAAAGGAAGTCGGCCTCCTTGCATACCACATCTTCTAAATCCGCATGACGATCCAAACCAGATAAATTATCGACAGGAGAAGACAACCAACTGGCTTCTGCTGAATGGACATAAACAGGTGGGAAATGATAGGTCTGACGAACCTTTTCAAGACTCATAATGTGATCGTAATGCGTATGGGTTAAAAGAATCGCTACGATTGGTTTTCCGATGCGATCTATTTGTTTTTGAATAGTCGCCCAGTCGCTACCTGGATCGACAAGAATGAGGGAGTGGTCATTTTCAAGGTAGTAGGTGTTTTCATAAGCTACAGGATTAACAGTACGATAGATTTTCATAAGGACTCCTTTCTAGAATAGTGTATCAAATTGCAAGGAAAATAACAGGATTGAAGTCAACATGAAAGGAGAAAAAAATCTGCAGAGCTTGCTCAAACGTGATATAATTTTAAGTATTATGACAAGACAGAAACGGAAATATGCCATTGTGGATCTGGAAGCGACCAGTGCTGGAAGCAATGCTAAGATCATTCAGGTTGGGATTGTCATCATCGAAGATGGGAGGATTACGCAATCCTATGAGACGGATGTGAATCCCCATGAACGATTGGATGAGCATATCAAACAATTGACTGGCCTGACAGATGCTCGCTTGAAAAAAGCACCAGAGTTTGCACAAGTGGCAAAAGAAATTTTTGAATTAATAGAAGATGCCGTCTTTGTGGCCCATAATGTCAAATTTGATGCGAATTTATTAGCAGAAGCCCTCTTTTGGGAAGGATTTGAGCTAACGACTCCTCGGATTGATACGGTTGAATTGTCTCAAATTTTCTATCCGACTTTAGAACGCTACAATTTAGGAGCGCTTGCAGCTGAACTGGAAATTGAGTTGCACCATGCTCACTCCGCTTTAGCGGATGCTATGGCAACAGCCCAGCTACTGTTGAAATTGAGAGAGAAAATTGCGAGCTTACCGAGAGGATTGATCGAAAAACTTCTTTCGATGGCAGATTGTTTGATTTATGAATCACGACTCTTAATAGAAGATGCGCTTGAAGACAGTAGCCTTTTTTTACCAGCTCATTTAGTAGAAGTTCATGGTCTCTATCTGCGCAAGCCACAGCAGTTTTTAGAAAGTCGTCATTTGTCTGAACAGTTTGAACTCAATATGCAGCTGTTGGGAATGGAGGCTTATCCGGAGCAGAGAGAATTTGTTGCCTATATCGAGGATAGTTTGCAACAGCCACTTCCGAGTTTTATTGAAGCGCCAACGGGTATCGGGAAGACCTATGCCTATCTATTAACGCTTTTAGCGAAACCCTCCAAGCGCATTCTTGTCAGTGTTCCAACTAAAATTCTTCAGGATCAAATTATGAAGAAGGAAGGAAAGACTATCCAAGATCTTTTCCAAATTCCCTTTCATAGCCTAAAAAGTCCCAAGGATTACATCCAACTCGATAAATTTTATCAGGCCTTACAGAGTGAGTCAGATAATGGGATGATCCGACGCTTTAAAATGCAACTGTTGGTTTGGCTGACCATGACAGAAACGGGAGAGTTCAGTGAAATTGGCCAACTCTATCGTCATCTTCATTTTGTAGCTGACATTTGCCACGATGGCCAATTGTCGAAACGTTCGCTTTTTTATCAGGAAGATTTTTGGCGCCTGGGCCAGGAAAAAGTGAAAACCAGCCGGGTAATTCTGACCAATCATGCCTATCTGTTAACTCGTCTAGAGGATGATAAGAGTCTACTTCAAGAATCTGTTCTGGTAGTGGATGAAGCGCAAAAACTCTTCTTTGCTTTAGAGCAGTTTTCACAGAGAGAAGAAACCTTGCAATCTCTTCTTCTAGGCTTGCAACATGCCATCGAAGAGGAAAAAGATCTTCTGCAGCGACGGTTGCTGGAGAGTATTCAATTTGAACTAAATGCCTGCTCTAAGGAAGTTGTACAAGGAAAAACAGCGATCTTATCAGATCAAACAGTGGCAAAAATTCGACAGGATGTCTCAGAATTAAAAAACGAATCATTAGAGAATCTAAGAGAATTGTTTGATGAGCGCTACCAAACCTTTTGGATGGACAAGGAAGTGGTCGAAAGCCACCAGATTCTTCGTCTCCATGGAGGAGTTGAGGACTTGCTATCCTTTAAGGAGTTTGTGCCTGAAGAAGTACCCGTGCTCTTTGTATCAGCGACGATCGCGATCAGTAAAAAGGTGCAATTACCTGCTCTTTTAGGATATCAAGAGCAGCAGATCTACCGGGTGCCAATAACAGTCAAACAACACCAGGAATTGCTGGTGCCGATAGATTTTCCAGATGTCGTTTCTCTATCTTCCGTGGAGTATGCAGGAGAGATTTGTCAGCTCATCGATGAACTTTTTCCTCTAAGAAAACCAATTTTTCTCTTGTTTACCTCAAAAGAATTGTTACTGGAGACGTCAAACGCCTTGAAGTTTCCTCATTTGGCCCAGTATCGAAATGGCGATGCAGCTAATATTAAGCGACGATTTGACCGAGGAGAAAGCTCCATTCTATTGGGAACAGGAAGCTTCTGGGAGGGAGTCGATTTTTCCCAACAAAAAGAAGTGATTCAAATCATCACGCGCCTTCCTTTTGATAACCCCAAAGATTATATGGTTCAAAAGCTGAATACCCAACTCAGAGAACAGGGGAAAAATCCCTTTTATGACTATAGCCTTCCAGTCGCAATTTTAAGGCTCAAACAGGCTATTGGGAGAACCAGCCGTTTTCAAGACCAGGAATCGTTGGTCCTCTTATTGGACCAGCGGGTGGTGACCAAACGATATGGAAAACAAATTTTAGATGGTTTGCAGCAAGTGTTGCCCCTTCACACGACAGTGAGAGAGCGGCTTGTTGAGCAAGCAGCTGCCTTTTTTGAAAGGAATTGAGAGAATGAAAAATAAAGGATTTGGACTTGCAATTGCATTTGTACTGGCTCTTTGCGCCATGTTTTTGGGAACTTTCTTTCCCATCATTGGCTCCAGTGTCTTTGCTTTGATTTTAGGAATTGTCCTCAATGAATTAGTAGATTTGCCGGAGAATTCACGACCAGGACTGAACTGGTCCGGTAAGAAATTATTGCAGTATTCGATTATCTTCATGGGATTTAGCTTGCCGATTGCGACGGTTGCCTCTACAGGCTTGTCTTCTTTGAAGATTAGTCTGCCAACGATAACAGTTGCCTTTCTTGCAGCGATGATCTTTGGGAAAGTCTTCCATCTGAAATCTCACCTACGGACCTTAATTGGATTTGGAACGGCTATTTGTGGTGGATCAGCTATCGCAGCAGCTGCTCCGATCATTGAAGCAGACGAAGAGGAAATTGCCTTATCTATGTCAACTATCTTCTTCTTCAACATTCTGGCTGTCTTTATCTTTCCAGTATTAGGGCATGTATGGCATATGTCTAATTTTCAATTTGGCCTCTGGTCAGGAACAGCTATTAACGATACGTCATCAGTTGTAGCAGCAGCGTTTTCTTATAGTAAGGCGGCGGGTGAAATGGCGACCATTGTTAAGTTGACACGCGCCCTGATGATTGTACCAGTTTGTTTGGGCTTGATCGGTTTAAAATGGTATCGGAGCAAGCAACAAGGAAGAAACAAAGGAATGTTAAAGAAAATTATTCCTTGGTTCATCATTTGGTTTATTGTGGCTTCTATTCTTTCATCTATCGGCTTGGTACCTAAAGTGGTTCTTCCTTACCTAAAGGACCTTTCTCACCTCTTTATGGCCATGGCCTTGGTCGGCATCGGAAGCAAGGTTTCTTGGAAACAGTTCCGTGCAGCAGGAGCAGCCCCTCTTTTAGTAGGGTTGATTGCTTGGTTTTGTGTAGCAGGATCTAGCTTGATTCTACAAATGTTGTTCTATTAATTGATTTGATGATTCTCACAGAAAGGAACGTGAATGAAGAAACATCATTTTTGGACGATTCACCTGGATTATTCCATCATTGGGATTGTCTTCACCCTTCTTATGATTGGGATCTTATCTGTTTATGTAGCAGTTTCTCACGACTATCCCCAAATGGTGTGGCCTTTTTTAGGGCAGCAATTGGCCTGGATTGGTGTGGGATGCGTCATTTGCCTGATTGTGACGATTTTTAGCACGAAATTTCTTTGGAAAATCACTCCCTTTCTTTACCTGCTTGGCCTAGCCTTGATGGTTCTTCCTCTTGTGTTTTATAATCCCAACTTGGTAGCTTCGACTGGAGCTAAAAACTGGGTGGCTTATGGAAATATCACCTTATTTCAGCCTTCAGAATTTATGAAAATCCCCTTCATCCTGATGCTGTCACGCTCTATTGTCCGATTTTTGCAAAGAAATAAGGGGCGTGAGAGATTATTACGACAAGATTGGTTTTTGATTCTAGAGTTGACCATCTATACGATTCCGGTATTTGCCTTATTGGCTCTCCAGCAGGACTTGGGAACGGCCTTAGTATTCTTGGCCATCTTTGCGGGCTTAGTGCTCGTTTCAGGAGTTTCCTGGAAAATTATCTTGCCGGTCATCTTGCTTCTAGCAGGTGGGCTAGCAGGCTTTCTCTTCCTCTTTCTATCAGAAGGGGGGCGAGCTTTTCTGCACCAGCAAGTAGGGATGCCAACCTATCAGATGAACCGTATTTTAGCCTGGTTAAATCCTTTTGACTATGCACAAACCACCACCTACCAGCAGGCGCAGGGACAGCTAGCCATTGCAAGTGGTGGTCTCTTTGGGCAAGGCTTTAATGTCTCCAATTTATTGGTTCCCGTACGGGAGAGTGATATGATTTTTACGGTCGTAGCAGAGGACTTTGGTTTTGTTGGAGCTCTGGTGCTGTTGATTTTATATGTGACCCTGATTTACCGCATTTTAAAAATTACCCTCCAGTCCAATAACCAATTTTATACCTATATTTCCATTGGATTTATTATGATGCTGGTCTTTCATATTTTTGAAAATGTTGGAGCAGTAACGGGTCTTCTCCCCTTGACGGGGATTCCCCTCCCCTTTATCTCACAAGGTGGGTCCTCTATTATAAGTAATCTGATTGGTATTGGTCTGGTCCTCTCAATATATAATCATAGTAGCAAAAAGAAAGAGCCAGAAGAAGTGCCTCTAATCCGTAAAAAAGTAGTCCTTAAAAAGGCGCAATAGATAGAAAGAAGGAATGAAAATGAAAAAAGTAGCAACGATTTTAGCAAACGGTTTTGAAGAAATTGAAGCCTTGACCATTGTCGATGTTTTGAGACGCGCTGGGATCGACTGTGACCTTATTGGCATGGAAGAAACGGTCACAGGTTCTCACCAGATCACAGTGCAAGTCGATCGCCTCTGGAATGGGGACCTGTCAGATTATGATGGAATCTTCTTGCCAGGTGGGATGCCAGGAGCTGCAAATTTGCGTGATAATCCGGAATTGATTGCAGCTCTTCAAGAAGAAAGTAGGAAGGGAAAAATCATTTCTGCGATTTGTGCAGCACCAATTGTCTTGGCGCGTGCCGGCCTCTTAAAAGATAAACACTATACGTGTTACGATGGTTTTGAAGAAGAGATTCAAGATGGACACTATCAGAAAGAAACAGTAGTGAAAGACGGGAATCTCTTGACCAGTCGTGGTCCTTCAACTGCGCTTGCCTTAGCCTATGCCTTGGTAGAGCAATTTGGAGGAGATGCCCAAAGCCTTCGTCAAGGAATGCTCTATCAAGATGTCTTTGGAGATGCTTAAAAGAGCTCTTTTGGGCACCATATTTTCTGGTGAAAGTTTACATTCTATGACGGGAAATGACTTCTCTATGATTTAAAATGAAATGACCGTAAAAAATGGCTAAAATCCCCCCTAAATGAGGGTTTTAGCTTATTTTTTTTGTCCATTTGTGGTATAATATTGACTATGAATTATCATGATTTTATATGGGATCTTGGTGGGACGCTATTGGATAATTACGAAACGTCCACAAATGCCTTTGTAGCGACATTGAAGGACTTTCACATCCAAGCCGATCATGATTCTGTTTATGCAGCATTAAAAATCTCAACACAGGATGCAATTCAAACCTTTGCACCTCATATTTCCAATTTTCGTACGGAATACAAGAAAAAAGAAGCCTTGGGCTTGCAAGAGCCGGTCTTATTTGAGGGAGCAAAAGAGTTACTAGAAGAGATCCAAGCACATGGAGGACGCCATTTTTTGGTATCTCATCGGGATCGCCAAGTTTTGACCCTTCTTGAACAGACAGGCATTGCACCCTACTTTACGGAGATTGTAACGGCAGACGAGGGCTTTCCTCGAAAACCAGACCCAGCCTCTATGCTTTATTTGAAGGAAAAATATGGTATTCAAGACGGTCTGGTCATCGGAGATCGTCCGATCGATATAGAAGCTGGAAAGGCTGCAGGGCTTTCGACCTATTTATTTGATTCCATGCCACACTTACACCAGTTTATATTTGAATAGAAAAGGGAAATTATGACAGAGGATAAACAGCAAGAAAATCAAGCACAAGAATATGATGCCAGTCAGATTCAGGTCTTGGAAGGACTAGAAGCCGTTCGGATGCGTCCGGGAATGTATATTGGATCTACCTCAAAAGAAGGTCTTCATCATCTGGTCTGGGAAATCGTTGATAACTCGATCGACGAAGCCTTAGCTGGTTTTGCTAGCCATATTGAAGTTTTCATTGAAGCAGATAATTCGATCACGGTTGTCGATGATGGTCGTGGGATCCCAGTGGATATCCAAGAAAAGACAGGTCGACCTGCCGTTGAAACTGTCTTTACAGTGCTTCACGCGGGAGGAAAATTTGGCGGAGGCGGCTACAAGGTATCTGGTGGTCTTCACGGGGTAGGATCTTCCGTAGTAAATGCCCTCTCCACATCCCTCGATGTTCGTGTCTATAAAAATGGCAGTATCCATTACCAAGAGTATCGACGTGGACACGTTGTGGATGATTTGAAAGTCATCGGGGAGACTGATCGGACAGGGACAACCGTCCACTTTATTCCAGACCCAGAAATCTTCACGGAAACCACCGAGTATGATTTTGAAAAATTGAACAAGCGGATTCAAGAATTAGCCTTTCTAAATCGTGGTTTGCGTATCTCCTTGACGGATAAGCGAGAAGGCCTGGAGCAAGAAAAGCATTACCACTACGAAGGCGGGATTTCTAGTTACGTTGAATACATCAATGAAAACAAAGATGTCATCTTTGAAACTCCGATCTACACAGATGGGGAAATGGATGATATTACTGTTGAAGTAGCCATGCAATATACCACCGGCTACCATGAGACGGTCATGAGTTTTGCCAATAATATCCATACTCATGAAGGTGGGACGCACGAACAGGGCTTCCGTACAGCTCTCACTCGTGTCATCAATGATTACGCTAAGAAAAATAAACTCTTAAAAGAAAATGAAGACAATCTAACTGGGGAAGATGTTCGAGAAGGCTTAACAGCAGTGATCTCAGTTAAACATCCAAATCCACAGTTTGAAGGACAAACCAAGACCAAACTTGGAAATTCAGAAGTTGTTAAAATTACCAATCGACTCTTTAGTGATGCTTTTTCTGATTTCCTTTTGGAAAATCCGCAAATTGCTAAGAAAATCGTTGAAAAAGGGATTTTAGCGGCGAAAGCTCGCGTAGCTGCTAAGCGAGCGCGTGAGGTGACCCGTAAGAAATCAGGGCTTGAGATTTCCAACCTACCTGGTAAATTGGCAGATTGTTCTTCAAATAATCCACAAGAAACAGAACTCTTTATCGTCGAAGGGGATTCAGCCGGAGGATCTGCAAAATCTGGTCGAAATCGGGAATTCCAAGCGATTTTACCAATCCGTGGTAAGATCTTGAACGTTGAAAAAGCAAGTATGGACAAAATTCTAGCCAATGAAGAGATCCGTAGTTTATTTACTGCTATGGGAACTGGATTTGGTGCAGAATTTGATGTTACAAAAGCGCGTTATCAAAAATTAGTCATCATGACCGATGCCGATGTCGATGGCGCTCATATCCGAACCCTTCTATTGACCTTGATCTATCGCTATATGAAACCAGTCTTGGAAGCGGGATATGTTTATATTGCGCAACCACCAATCTATGGGGTCAAAGTCGGTAGTGAAATCAAAGAATATATCCAACCTGGTGCCAACCAAGAAGCCGAATTAGCTGCAGCTTTGGAACGTTATTCAGAAGGTCGCTCAAAACCAACCATCCAACGCTATAAAGGTCTTGGAGAAATGGATGATCACCAATTATGGGAAACAACCATGAATCCAGAACATCGCTTGATGGCACGAGTATCAGTAGACGATGCTGCGGAAGCAGATAAGATCTTTGATATGTTGATGGGGGACCGCGTGGAACCGCGTCGTGAATTTATCGAAGAAAACGCTGAATATAGTACACTCGATGTATAAAATTCACCGAACGCTTTCCATTAATGGATATTTTATGGTATAATTACTAGGATTACGTTCAAGTAATACGATGAAGGAGTTTTTATATGTCTAGTGGACTAATTGTTCTCATCTTTATTGTCGCCCTTATCTTGATTGTAGGATATGTGGTTGCAGTCATTTTGAGAAAACGAAATGAAGCCTTACTGGCAGCACTGGAAGAACGAAAAGAAAAGTTATACAACCTTCCGGTCAACGATGAAGTAGAGGCCGTAAAAAACATGCATTTGATTGGTCAAAGTCAAATTGCATTTCGTGAATGGAATCAAAAATGGGTAGATTTATCCTTAAATTCCTTTGCTGATATTGAAAACAATCTGTTTGAAGCGGAAGGCTATAACAATTCTTTCCGTTTCATGAAGGCTAAACAAGCCATTGATAATATCGAAAGTCAGATCCAATTGATCGACGAAGATATCAAGGCGATTCGCAAAGCCCTTTCTGATCTGGAAGAGCAGGAACAAAAGAATAGCGGACGTGTGGTTCATGCCTTGGATATGTTTGAGGAACTTCAAAAAGAAGTCACTTCAGACCCAGATCGTTATGGCAGTGCGCTTCCTGAAATTGAAAAACAAATTGGAAATATTCAATCTGAGTTTTCACAATTTGTAACCTTGAATTCTTCAGGTGACCCTGTTGAAGCGGCTGAAATCCTTGATACAGCTGAAAATCATATTGTAGCCTTAAAACAAATTGTTGAGCGTGTGCCAGAAATTGTCACTGCTCTTCAAGCAAAACTTCCTGATCAATTAGAGGATTTGGAAAGTGGCTACCGCAAGCTTTTGGAATCTGGATACCACTTCACTGAAACAGATATTGAATCTCGTTTCCAACAGTTGCATGCTTCCTTGAAGAACAATATGGCAAATGTATCTGCCCTTGAATTGGACAATGCCATTTACGAAAATGAACAAATTCAAGAAGAAATCGATGCATTGTATCACATCTTTACCCGTGAAATTGAATCACAAAAAGTTGTGAAGAAATTAGTGAAACAACTGCCTGGCTATTTGAAACATGCCAAAGATAACAATAGCAAGCTTGCGGCAGAAGTAGAACGTCTCGGTAAAACATTCGTCTTGAATGAAGCCTTCAGCCAACAGTTAAAAGAGTTGGAAGCTGAGCTATCTTCACAAGAAAATGTGGTAGAAGATGCCTTGAAAGATTCATCTGAAACACAAAAGGCCTATTCTATCGTAGAAGAAGAGTTAGAAGCTATTGAAGCTCGCTTGAAAGAAATCGAAGATGAGCAAATTGCCTTAAGTGATTCCCTTTCAAAAATTGAAAAAGACGATGCCAATGCTCGCCAAAAAGTCAACATCTATGCCAACCGTTTGCATGCCATTAAACGCTATATGGACAAACGGAACTTGCCAGGAATTCCTCAAGAATTCTTAGAAATTTTCTTCACTGCAAGTAACAATACAGAAGCTTTGATGGATGAGTTGGAAGGGGATAAAATCAACATCGAATCAACCAATCGTTTGTTGGAAATCTTGACCAATGATATGAATGAATTGGAAGAAGCGGCGTATCGAATTGTTCAAAATGCGACATTGACAGAACAATTGTTGCAATACTCGAACCGTTACCGTTCATTTGATGATCATGTGCAAGCAGCTTTTGATGAATCCCTTTATATTTTCGAAAGAGAATATGACTATGCAGCTTCCTTTAAGGTCATCTCAGATGCTTTGGAGATGGTAGAAGCTGGAGTGACAGATCGCTTTGTTACTTCGTATGAAAAAACTCGGGAGCAAATTCGCTTCTAATAACAAAAAAACGACTTTTTAGGAGGTCGTTTTTTTTATCTTCAATTGATCATTGAAACTTGAAATTTAAACCCTATTTTTGTATAGTAAGGGAGAAATAAGAAAGGAAAGCGATGAAAGAAGTAACAGGTCTCCTCGTTATGGATGTAGATGGAACTTTGATCCAACAAGAAGGAATTGATTTACTAGCTCAAGAAGCTGGCGTGGGACAAAAAGTAGCAGAGATTACGGCACAAGCAATGAATGGAGAGTTGGATTTTAAAGCATCTTTACAGGCGCGTGTCGCTTTATTGAAGGGATTAGAGACCTCTATCTTTCCGAAAATTTTGGAGCAGATGGAAGTCACGCCGGGTGCTGAAACATTGATCACGGGACTGCATCAAAGAGGTTACAAGGTTGGTCTTGTTTCGGGGGGATTTCACGAAGTCATCGACCCCATCGCGAGGTCTTTAGGAATTGATCTGGTCCTTGCCAATCGTTTGCGGATTTCTGATGGTCGTTTGACAGGGGAAGTCCTTGGTGAAATTCTAACTCCTGAAAGGAAAAAAGAGGCACTTTTAACCTGGGCGAAAGAAAATCATGTCCTACGAAGTCAGACGATTGCGATGGGAGATGGTGCCAATGATCTTCCGATGATTGAAACAGCCGGTATCGGGATTGCCTTTATGGCCAAGCCAATCGTCGCTGAGCAAGCCCCATATCGTATCGAGAAGAGGGATCTAAGCCTTGTTCTTGAAATTCTAGACCAGCATAGAAAGGAAACAGCATGCATATCCTACTAGCCCCGGATTCGTTTAAAGAATCCTTATCTGCCAAACAAGTAGCAGAAGCCTTGAAAAAAGGATTTCAAGAGGCTCTACCAGATGCAACTTTTGACCTCCTTCCTATTGGGGATGGAGGCGAAGGCACCATGGAAACCCTAGCTGGAGTTCTGGATGTAACGGAGTACCAAACTCAAGTAACCGGACCATTTGGACAGCCTGTTTCAATGTCCTACTACCAAAAAGATAAGATGGCTTTTTTTGAAATGGCCTCACTTGTCGGTTTAGGCTCCATTCCAGCTGAAAAACGAAATCCTCTTGAACTGGAAACACGAGGAATTGGTGAACTTATTTTGCAATTGGTTGACCAAGGGGTTAAAACGATCTGTGTGGGAATTGGCGGTTCTGCAACAAATGATGGTGGGATTGGGATGGCAGCCGGATTAGGGGTAGCCTTCTATGATGATCAAGGCCATCTGCTTCGTCCTGTCGGGGCTTCGCTCGGTCGTGTGGCTAGAATAGATACCAGTGCGGTTCCAAAAGTTTTAGAAGACATCGAGCTCCAAGTCTTAACGGATGTAACCAATCCTCTCTGTGGCAGTCAAGGAGCGACCTATATCTTTGGTGGGCAAAAGGGATTAAATCCCCTTCTGTTTCCAGCTGTTGATCAGGCCATGAAGGATTTTTACCAGCTAGCTGATGCACGAATTTTGTCTATGGCTGGCGCCGGAGCTGGAGGTGGCATGGCTGCTGGCTTGGTTGCTTTTGCGGGAGGTCAGATTTCATCAGGAATAGAAAAAAGCCTCGATTTGATTGACTTTGATCACAAAGTACAAAAAGCTGATCTGGTCGTCGTTGGGGAAGGTAGGATGGACCTCCAATCCCTTTCTGGGAAGGCACCTGTCGGGGTGGCCAAACGAACACCAGAGAAGATCCCAGTGATAGCTATTTGTGGTAGCTTAGAGGAGGATTTGCCTGCTTTTCCTAGTCATCACATTGAAGCTGCCTTCTCTATCGTACCTGGTCCTTGTGAGGTAGCAGATGCACTCGCTCATGCTGAAAGGAATCTGATTTCCTGTGCTCGAAATATTGGGAACCTTTTAAAAATAAAAGCAAACTAAAAAACCAATGGAAAGGAGATGTTGCCTTCCATTGGTTTTTCTTTAGCTAAAGAGACGTTTCCAAAATGATTTCTTTTCTGGACTGGCAGTCTCTTCTTTCTTTTCAAATAAATTTGGATACTGGAGACTCATATCTGTTGGAGAAATTCCAGATGGGTGGTCAGTATGGATGATGAGACCAAAGGGAGAATGACGGCAGTCATCCGAAACGATGCTTGCCACAAGTCCAAGATCCTTGGTTTTTTTCAAATATTGTAGCTGGCTGCTTTCATCTAAAGCTGGGGAGATCTTGACCAAAACAGGATGAAAGCGATCTGAAATATCAGTGAGGATTATCGAATACTGCTCCAGGTACATCTTGTCCCTTGCCTCCTCCAAGGTGCATGAAGCAATCACCCGCTCCTCATAAGTCTCCAAAAATCGACGCTGCTCATCCGGATTGAATCGAGTAGGACCAGCAGCTTTTTCTAAAATCGTTTTATTAATATCTGTCATAAGTTTAGTATAGCATAAAGCGTAGCAGAAGAGTAGAAGAATGCGAAAAAATTAAATAAGGAGGGGAAATGGCAGAAAATAAGATAGTGGAACCGTTTTCTTGTTAAAAACTTCTCAATTTTCGTAGATTTCCTTGTTTTTTCTTGAAAAAATAGCCTAATTACGATATAATAGAGGAGTAAAAAATATAACTCAATAAGGAGAATAAGAAATGTCAATTATTACTGATGTTTACGCTCGCGAAGTCCTAGACTCACGCGGTAACCCAACACTTGAAGTAGAAGTATATACTGAATCAGGTGCTCATGGACGTGGTATGGTTCCATCAGGAGCTTCTACTGGTGAACACGAAGCAGTTGAACTTCGTGACGGTGACAAATCTCGTTACGGTGGTCTTGGTACTCAAAAAGCTGTTGACAACGTAAACAACATCATTGCTGAAGCAATCATCGGCTATGATGTACGTGATCAACAAGCTATCGACCGTGCTATGATCGCTCTTGACGGTACTCCTAACAAAGGTAAATTGGGAGCAAACGCAATCCTTGGTGTGTCTATCGCTGTAGCTCGTGCTGCTGCTGACTACCTTGAAATCCCACTTTACAGCTACCTTGGTGGATTCAACACTAAAGTTCTTCCAACTCCAATGATGAACATCATCAATGGTGGATCTCACTCAGATGCTCCAATCGCTTTCCAAGAATTCATGATCGTACCTGCTGGTGCACCTACATTCAAAGAAGCTCTTCGTTGGGGTGCTGAAATCTTCCACGCTCTTAAGAAAATCCTTAAAGGTCGTGGTCTTGAAACAGCCGTTGGTGACGAAGGTGGATTTGCTCCTCGTTTCGACGGAACTGAAGATGGTGTAGAAACTATCATCGCTGCTATCGAAGCTGCTGGTTATGTTCCAGGTAAAGACGTATTTATCGGATTTGACTGTGCATCATCAGAATTCTACGATAAAGAACGCAAAGTTTACGATTACACTAAATTTGAAGGTGAAGGCGCTGCTGTTCGTACTGCTGAAGAACAAATCGCTTACCTTGAAGGATTGGTTGACAAATACCCTATCATACTTATCGAAGATGGTATGGATGAAAACGACTGGGAAGGTTGGAAAGCTCTTACTGAACGTCTTGGTGGTAAAGTTCAATTGATTGGTGACGACCTCTTCGTAACAAACACTGATTACCTTTCACGTGGTATCGAAGAAGGTGCTGCTAACTCAATCCTTATCAAAGTTAACCAAATCGGTACTCTTACTGAAACATTCGACGCTATCGAAATGGCGAAAGAAGCTGGTTACACTGCCGTTGTATCACACCGTTCAGGTGAAACTGAAGATTCAACAATCGCTGACATCGCAGTTGCAACAAACGCAGGACAAATCAAGACTGGTTCACTTTCACGTACAGACCGTATCGCTAAATACAACCAATTGCTTCGCATCGAAGATCAACTTGGTGAAGTAGCTGAATACCGTGGATTGAAATCATTCTACAACTTGAAAAAATAATCTAGTTTACTAGACTAGAAAGATCCTTGAGTTTTCTCAAGGATCTTTTTTTGCGATTGGGGTAAACAAAAATGAGGCTGGGACAGAAGTCCTAGCCTCTCAATTATTTTTGGATTGTCGAGCAAGACGCAGTGGTTGAGTGGGCTCTACTACGCTGATTTCAACAGCTTTTACAGCCCTACTCAACTGTGCGGAGGTGGGACGACGAAATCGAATTCTAACGAATTACCGATTTCTGTCCCACTCTCATCGTCTTATTAGAACAAGCCTTTGATTTTGTCCAAGGCACCGCTGACCATTTCATTTCCAGATACAAGCCCTTTGGCTTGTTCAAGGTAGTCACCGAGGTTGTCTTTGTTGTCATCAACAAATTTCTTGGCAGCGTCGAAATCTTTCTTTTCGATCATCTCTTTCACTTGGTTAAATAAGTCCAATGGATTCATGTTAGGATCTCCTAAAATATAAGTTGTGAAGTCAGGCTCGCGCCTTTTTCTCATCTATTTAATCATTTTTTTAGAGGTTTGACAACTAAAACGACTTAATGAAAAACCGTACAAACGGCCTCTGGAACATAGAAGTCGTCGGATAGAAGGGTCAATTTTCCGCTAGCAGGATCTCGTTTAAAGACGGTGGCATTAGGTGAATCTTGATGGGCTGCGATTAGGTGGTTTTGATCAGGACTAAGCGTGAAATCACGTGGATTGAGCCCTTGACTTGGAACAATTTCAATCAGTTCTAGGCTACCATCAGCTACGACCTTAAACACAGCGATGGAATTGTGAGCACGGTTAGATGCATAGAGGAATTTTCCATCAGCTGAGAGCTTGATCGCAGAAGCCCATTTTTGACCATCGTAGTCTGATGGAAGTGTGGAAACAGTTTGGAAGTGTTCGAATTCACCCATACCGTCATAAAAGAGCACATCGATCGTAGCATTTAATTCATTGATGAGATAAGCAGTCTTATAGTGAGGATGAAAGACCAAGTGACGAGGTCCTGCCCCTGGAGCTGTTTGATATTGATTGATCAGGGTTAGGTTTCCTTCCTCACTGACATCATAAACATGCAAACTATCTGTTCCTAGGTCACACGTGATCAGGTACTGATCTGGTGTAAGGTCTGCATAGTGGGTATGTGGACTTGCTTGATTGGCGTGAGGACCACTTCCTTGGTGGGTGTCTTGATCGACAAAGGACAAACGCCCATCTGCCTCTAGCTGATATACGAGAACTTGGCCTTTGTGATAGTTGGCTCCATAGACCAGTTGACGCTTGTCATCGACAGAGACATAGCAAAGTGGAGCCCCCTCTTCAACAACGTGATTGAGCGGCTGAAAATCAGCTGTAAAGCTTGCGATTCCTCCTTTTCCCTCTTCAGCTCCGACGCTATAGAGGTTGCCTTTTTCAGAAAAGGCGATATAGGTTGGATTGGGCTCAGCTGCCACTAGTTCCAGATGGTTCAATGTCCCTGTTTCAGGGTCAAATTGTGCCTTGTATATTCCTTTGGATTCTTTTTTGGTATAGGTACCGAAATAAATGGTTTGAGACATAGGTCACCTCGTATGATTTGTTAGGTTTATTATATCAAAGGTCCTATTGGAAGGCAATTGCTAGTTGAAAAGGGGAGGGCCTTTCTTTCTTATTTTGCTAGTTTTTTCGTAACTTCAAGCTCAAAAAATGCTAAAATAGAAACAGATTGAAATGAAAAGGAGTTCTCTGTGGATAATAAAGAAAAACAGTTTAGTTTGTCCTGGTTTTTTAGATGGTTTTTAGACAACAAGGCCATTACCGTATTTTTAGTTACCTTGCTGTTGGGCTTGAACCTTTTGGTTTTGAGTAAAATCACCTTTATTTTTATTCCTATTTTTGAGTTTGCAGGAGCCGTCATGCTGCCTGTCATTATTTCTGGTTTGCTCTATTACCTGCTTAACCCTATTGTTGACTTTCTTGAAAGAAAAGGACTCAAGCGGATTTTTGCGATTTCCTTAGTCTTTTTCTTGATTGCAGTGCTTTTAATTTGGGGTCTAGCTGTAGTGATTCCATCCGTCCAACGACAAGTGGTGAGTTTCTTTCATAACCTGCCAACTTATTTGGAAAAGGCCAATGCAACCATCGATGATTTTCTAGATAATCGCGTCTCCTCAGATATCAAACCCCAATTAGATGAGATCACTAAGGAATTGTCTGCAAACATTACTTCTTGGGCGAGTTCGATCTCTGGGCGGGCTGTCAATTGGGTCAGCAACTTGATCGGAGTGGCTTCGCAAGTCATTGTTGCCTTGATCATCATGCCTTTTATTGTCTTTTATCTTCTTCGAGATGGAAAAAATTTAAAGGGCCACATTGTTCGCTTCTTACCGACTAAGATTCGTAAACCGGCTGAACAAGTTCTCTCAGATGTCAACACCCAACTCTCCAATTATGTTCGAGGGCAAATTACGGTAGCCATTGTCGTCGCCATTATGTTTATCCTCTTCTTTAAGATCATTGGCTTACGTTATGCGGTGACACTTGGGATCTCTGCGGGGATCTTGAATTTGATCCCTTACTTGGGTAGTTTCTTAGCCATGTTACCTGCTTTAGTTTTGGGCTTGGTAGCAGGACCAGAGATGTTTATTAAGGTCTTGATTGTATTTGCAGTGGAGCAAACCATTGAAGGACGTTTCGTATCACCTTTGGTTTTGGGAAGCCAGTTAAATATCCATCCGATTACCATTTTGTTTGTGCTCTTGACGTCAGGATCTATGTTTGGAATCTGGGGAGTTTTCCTTGGTATTCCGGTCTATGCATCTGCTAAGGTGGTGATCGGAGCTATCTTTGAATGGTATAAGGTCGTTAGTGGCTTGTATGAAGAACACAATGAAATAGAAGAGGAAACACAGAGTGAGTCATAGTCAACAAATGGTAGAGGCTCTTGATCAGCAAGAGCTAGAAGAAGCAGAAGTTCAATTTCAAAAGGCCTTGTTAGAAGATAGTGAAGCGCAATTATTGGATTTGGGTCAATATCTTGAAAGTATCGGTTTTTATCCTCAGGCAAAAGAGGTTTATGAACAGATTGCAGAAACCTATCCAGAAGTATTTCTGAGTTTGGCAACCATCCTTGCGGAGGAGGGGCAAACGGAAGAGGCCTTTGCGTATTTAGAAGAAATTGGTCCTGAGTCTAACTGGTATGTGGCGAGTCTCTTGGTCAAGGCAGATCTCTATCAGCTGGAAGGACTCGCAGATGTTGCGCGTGAAAAATTAGTTGAAGCAGCCAATCTGTCTGATGATCCGATTATTCAATTAGGGTTAGCTGAAATTGATCTGGAATTGGAACGCTATCAAGAGGCTATCCAAGAGTATGCCCAGTTGGACAATCGAGAGATTTTGGAAGCGACAGGGATTTCCACCTATCAACGGATTGGTTTTGCCTATGCCAATCTTGGTAAGTTTGAAGCAGCTGTTCCTTTCTTAGAGAAAGCTCTGGAGATTGAGTTTGATGACCAAATTGCTTACGAATTAGCGACCTTATTGTCAGACCAAGAAGAATACCAAAAAGCCCTGATCTACTACAAACAAATTGACACTTTGTCGCCTGAGTTTGAAGGGTATGAGTACGGGTATGCCTTAGCTTTACAGGCTGAAAATGACCGTGAAAAAGCGCTTGAAATTGCCAAACACGGGATTGAGAAGAATCCCTTTGATGCCCAATTGAAGCTTCTTGCTTCTCAGCTTTCTTATGAGCTCCACCAGCCTGAACAGGCAGAAGCTTATCTATTAGAGGCTAAAGAAGTGGCAGATGATCTCGAAGAGATTGCTCTTCGCATGACTACCCTTTATTTGGAACAGGAACGCTTTGACCAAGTCTTGGATTGGCAAAATGAAGAAGTCGAAACGGTTGTCACCCGATGGAACATTGCCCGTGCCTTGGCTGCCTTGGAGAAAACAGAAGAGGCCGTCTCAGCCTACCAAGAGCTTTATGAGGATTTAAAGGACAACCCAGAATTCCTCGAAGCCTATGTTTATCTGTTGCGTGAGGCTGGAGATGTGACGAAGGCGCGTGAAGTGGCTAACCAGTATTTGGCGATCGTACCAGACGATGTGCAGATGCAAACCCTCTATGATAACCTCTAATATAAATCATATCGTGAAGATTCGCAATAGTTTGTGGTATACTGGTAGAAGATAGAATGAGGAGAGAAAAACATGGAACCAGTGAAACTTTTTCAATACAATACTTTAGGTGCCCTAATGGCGGGTCTGTACGGGGGTTCATTTACGATTGGAGAACTCTTGGAACACGGAGATCTGGGAGTTGGGACGCTTGATTCTATCGATGGAGAGTTGATCGTATTAGATGGTAAGGCATATCAGGCCAAAGGATCAGGGGACCATCCTGAAATAGTCGAAGTTTCTCCGGATGCCAAGGTTCCTTATGCAGCAGTTGTCCCTCACCAAGCAGAAGTGATTTTCCGCCAACGCTTTGAAATGACGGACGAGGAATTGGAAGCCCGTATTGAGTCTTATTATGATGGGGAAAATCTGTTCCGCTCTATTAAGATTCATGGTGATTTTGCCAAGATGCATGTCCGTATGATTCCAAAATCAACACCAGAGATGAAGTTTGCAGAGGTTGCAACCCATCAGCCAGAATATACACGGGAAAATGTCACAGGTACCATCGTCGGTTTTTGGACACCGGAAATTTTCCATGGCGTGAGTGTGGCAGGTTACCATTTGCACTTTATTTCAGATGACCATACCTTTGGTGGCCATGTCATGGATTTTGTCATCTTAGAAGGGATTGTAGAGGTAGGGGCTATCGATCAGCTGGATCAACGTTTCCCAGTTCAAGACCGTCAGTACCTCTTTGCCAAATTCAATGTTGATGAGGTCAAAGAAGACATCCATAAAGCAGAATAAAAAGAGGCTGGGACAAAAGTCCTAGCCTCTCAATTATTTTTGGATTGTCGAGCAAGACGCAGTGGTTGAGTGGGCTCTACTACGCTGATTTCATCAGCTTTTACAGCCCTACTCAACTGTGCGGAGGTGGGACGACGAAATCGAATTCTAACGAATTACCGATTTCTGTCCCACTCTCTTTTATTTTTGAAATCAGTCTGTTAGTTTCATGGCTTTGATTTTTTCTTCTTCTGGGGTGACCCGCAGAGTCTTCTGGCCGGTGTAGGTGACAAAGCCGGGCTTTCCACCAGTTGGTTTATTGAGTTTCTTGGCTTCGATCATATCTACTTGGACCAGGTTTGAGAGACGGGCCTTGGAATAGTAGGCGGCCAACTCTGCAGCATCGGTCTTCACTTCATCCGATGGATTGAGATTTCCTGTAATGACGACGTGGCTTCCCGGGATATCTTTGGCATGGAACCAGAGCTCATCTTTCTTAGCGATCTTAAAGGTCAGTTCATCGTTTTGCAGATTATTGCGACCTACTAAAATGATGGTTTTTCCATCACTCGCCAGGTATTTCTCAGGTTTTTTCCGTTTATGAATTTTTTCACGGTTGCGGCGTTTGATAAAGCCGGTCTGGATTAGCTCTTCTCGAATCTCTGCCACCTCAGCCAGGCTCGCTTGAGAAAGGGCTGTTTCAACCGTTTCAAGATAAGAAATGGTTTCCTTGGTTTCTTGAATGAGGATGGTCAAATGTTTGACGGCTTCTTTTAACTTCTGGTAGCGCTTGAAGTAGCGTTGGGCATTTTGATTGGGAGTCAGGGCCTTGTTGAGTTGGATGGTGATCGGTTCATTTGTATAGTAATTATCCAAAACAACCTGGTCTTGGTCGTTTGGTACCTGATGGAGGAAGGTTGTCAGCAATTCTCCTTTTTGGCGGAATTCTTCCGCATTGTCGGTCGCCGCTAACTCAGCTTCTTGTTTGGCTAATTTTTTTCGGTTCTTTTCAAGATCGTTTTCAACCTTGCGGATTAATTCACTGGCCTGTTGTTGCACCCGATCGCGCTCAGCCTTGTCTCGGTAATAGTCATCCAGCAGATCGGAAAGTGTCTCAAAGGTTTGACTAGTGGCATCTTCAAAGGGAATAGCCGAGAAGGATTTGGTCGTTAGGCGTGGCTCAGTTGGAGCTTGGAAAAAGGCACGGAAGGTTTTTAATTTTTCATCCGTCTCAAGTCGCTTGGCCAATTCTTGAGACGTATCTCGCCCCAAACCTTGGAAACATTTTTGAAGGTTCTTTGGGCTTAACTCTTCTTTGTGAAGAAGGGCAAAAAGGGCTTCATCTCCAATTGTAAAAGGATTAACCGAGTTGGTTTTCGGAGGAGCTACATAGGTTGATCCAGGGAGAATGGTCCGGTAGCTATTTTGTGAGAAGCCGACATGTTTAATAGCTTCGATGATTTTATTGCTGGTGCGGTCCAGGAGAATAATATTACTGTGCTTGCCCATGATTTCGATCATGAGGCTGACAGAAATGGCATCTCCAATTTCATTTTTATTGGAGACACGTATTTCAAGAATCCGGTCGTTCTCCATTTGCTCAATCCCTTCAATGACAGCGCCTTGAAGATATTTGCGCATGACCATAATAAAGGTATTGGGAAAGGCAGGATTTTCAAAGTTGGTCTGGGTCCGTTGAATCCGTCCAAAGACAGAATGGGAAGAGAGCAGGAGCTTTTGGTTTTTCCGATTGCCTCGGATTTGGAGCACCAATTCTTGCTCGAAGGGTTGGTTAATTTTTTGAATGCGCCCACTCAAGAGTTCGGCCTTCAATTCTTGCACCATATGGTGTAAAAAAAATCCATCAAAAGACATGGGATTCCTCATCATTCTAGCGTTTATTCTAGTAAATTATATCAAAATTAGTGCGGAAATCCCAGAGAGAAGCAAGAGGATGTTGAATAGAAAATGCGAACGTTTTCAAAAAAATGCAGAAAAAGTATTGACATTTTTGAAAGAAAATTTTAAAATGTAAGAAATTAGAAAAGTAGTAAATGAAAGTTTCAAGAGAGCCCACGGTTGCTGAGAGTGGGTAGCGGCAGTTTATGAAATTGGACTAATGATGAGATGAATTTGAAACAATAAAAATTCGGTTGGCACACCTTATCGTGCAACTTGTTGCTAGACAAGACAGAGATATGGGGGAGACTATCCTTTTCCCATAAGTGAGGTGGCACCGCGATGACACGTCCTCACATAGCTTTTGCTATGTGTGGGCGTGTTTTTTGTTTTAGATGAGAAGGGAGAAAAGATATGAAGAAACGATGGCGTCGCAGTCTTTAGATGATGGAAAAAAAGAAGAAAATGAAAAATAGAAGAGGTATTAAAAATGAAAAATAAACGTTTAATGGGAATTATTGGTTTGATTGCAGCAGCAGTCATTGGGACAGCGATCTATTCAGCTACAGCAGGCAAAGACAACAAGGCAGCAAGCAGCAATGAAAAGGCTAAAGTTGGGGTCTTACAGCTGGTCAGCCACCCTTCGCTTGACTTGATCTACAAGGGAATTCAAGATGGTTTGGCTGAAGAAGGTTATGATAAGGATAAAGTGGACATTGATTACCTTAATGCTGAAGGCGACCAAAACAAAGTTGCAACCATGAGTAAACAATTGGTAGACAAGGATAACCAAGTCTTGATTGGAATTGCAACTCCATCTGCTCAAGGATTGGCTAGTGCAACAAAAGACAAACCCATCGTTATGGGAGCTGTCACTGATCCGGTCGGCGCAAACTTGGTCAAAGATTTGAAAAAACCAGGTGGCAATATCACTGGGGTATCTGACCACAATCCAACTGTGCAACAGTTGAAATTAATCAAAGAATTGACTCCGAACGTGAAAACAATTGGGATCCTGTACTCAACCAGTGAAGATAACTCAAAATCTCAAGTAGAAGAATTTACAAAATTGGCTGAAAAAGCAGGCTACAAGGTCGTTCCTTATTCTGTTCCTTCTACAAACGAAATTGCTTCCACTGTGTCTGTAATGTCAGGCAAAGTCGATGCCATCTGGGTTCCAATCGACAATACCATCGCTTCAGCCTTCTCAACAGTTGTCGAAGCCAACAAAACAGCTAAAAAACCAATCTTCCCAAGTGCGACAGCTATGGTAGAAGCTGGTGGTCTTGGTTCAGTCGTTGTCGACCAACACGATCTTGGAGTAGCAACTGGTAAAATGGCTGCGAAGATCTTGAAAGGTCAAAAACCTGCGGATACACCTGTTGAAATCTTTAGCCAAGGAAAATCTGTCATCAATAAAAAAGTCGCAGATGAATTGGGTATTACTATTCCAGAATCTGTCTTGAAAGATGCTGGACAAGTCATTAAATAAAAAGAAAACGAATCACAAGAATGGCGGGGGAATTTGGCTTTGGCAGGTCTTTAAATCGTGACCTTTGAAAATGTCTACCAGTGCCCAGAACCAACTTTTATACTCTTGGTAGAGGAGAAAGAAATGGAAGTCAAGATAACAGATCTTCATCCGACCCAACTTTATTTATCAGAAAAGAAGTTACAAGCTATCCAGATGCTGGATCAGTCGGCAGACATCATCAATGTGGATCCAATTAGTGTTCTTGCATTTGGAAATCGCTTCTTGATTACAGACGGGCATCACAGGGCTTATCAGGCTTTATTGGCAGGTCGGGATACGATTTCTGCTGAGTTTGATAGAGATGGTGGCGATGAATTGTATGCTCTCTATGCGCAAGCTTGCGAGGAAAGAAAGATATCCTCTGTTTTGGATTTAAAACATCGTATCTTACCTCAAGATGAGTATGAAGCAAAATGGTATAACTGGTGTGATGGTTTTAACCAAGCAGCCACTCTTCTATTGAAAAGGCAATCAGATGAAACAGACAAGGCAAATAGATAATGCACGGCCTCTTGTTCCTTTGTATATTGAAATTAGTCTCATCTAACTTGTTTTTTAACAAAAAATCTGCTAAACTAGATAGTAATCGAATAGAAATCTGCAAGACTAGTATCTCAAGGGAAGTGCGACAGGGAGAAGAGCCGTGACTGAAAGCTCTTTGCATGAAAGCTGAGTGAATTCACTTGCGTAAAGGATTTAGAAATTAAGGTCTGGTTTACGGATAAAAAACGGATGGTACCGCGTGTCAACGCTCCGAATGAGGGTGTTGGCGCGTGGTTTTTTCTATGTCTGTAGAGGGACCATGATGGAGGAAATATGTCAACGATTGAAGAACAATTAAAAGCGCTTCGTGAAGAAACGCTGGCAGCTTTGAAGCAGATTTCTGCTGAAAATAAAAAAGAGATGCAAGAACTACGGGTCTCTGTTCTTGGAAAAAAAGGATCTCTGACGGAAATTCTTAAAGGGATGAAGGATGTCTCTGCTGAGATGCGTCCGGTTATCGGGAAACACGTCAATGAAGCGCGTGATGTCTTGACGGCTGCCTTTGAAGAAACGGCCAAACTTTTGGAAGAAAAGAAAGTCCAAGCCAAATTGGCTAGCGAAAGCATCGATGTGACCCTACCAGGTCGTCCAGTTGCTAGTGGTTACCGTCATATTTTGACCCAAACCAGTGAAGAAATCGAAGATATCTTTATCGGGATGGGCTATCAAGTCGTAGACGGCTTTGAAGTGGAGCAAGACTATTATAACTTTGAACGGATGAATCTGCCTAAAGATCACCCAGCGCGGGATATGCAGGATACCTTCTATATCACAGAAGAAATCTTGCTTCGGACCCATACCTCACCTGTACAGGCGCGGGCTATGGATGCGCATGACTTTAGCAAAGGACCATTGAAGATGATCTCTCCAGGGCGGGTTTTCCGTCGGGATACGGATGATGCGACCCACAGCCACCAATTCCATCAAATCGAAGGTTTGGTTGTTGGGAAAAGCATTTCTATGGCCGATCTTCAAGGAACGCTTCAATTGATCGTGCAAAAGATGTTTGGTGCAGAACGCCAAATCCGTTTGCGTCCTTCTTACTTCCCATTCACTGAGCCATCGGTTGAGGTGGACGTTTCTTGCTTCAAATGTGGTGGTGCTGGATGTAACGTATGTAAGAAAACTGGTTGGATTGAAATCATGGGAGCCGGTATGGTTCACCCACGCGTCCTTGAGATGAGTGGGATTGATCCAACAATCTATTCAGGATTTGCCTTTGGACTTGGTCAAGAGCGTGTGGCCATGCTTCGTTACGGAATCAATGATATCCGTGGCTTCTATCAAGGGGATATCCGTTTTTCAGAACAATTTAAATAATTATGTTAGTAAAAGTTAAGGCGAAAGATTTTCATATTTTAAGGGAATTAGAGGTGGAAACCTATGGGGATACCTTTGGTCCCTACAACTCTGATGCCGATATGGAAGATTACTACCAGATGGTTTTATCGCTAGAGCAAATCCAAAAGGACCTAGCAGACCCGGAATCAGAGACCTATTTTGTCCTTGATCACCATCAGGAAATTTGTGGTTTCCTCAAGTTTAACTGGGGCAAGGCACAAACGGAGCCAGTAGAGATGGACAATGCTTTTGAAATTCAGCGCATCTATGTCAAAAAAGAACATCATGGCAAGGGCTATGGCAAGGAAATGTTTACCTTTGCCTTAAAAGAGGCTCAAAAACGTGGATTTGACTGGGTCTGGCTGGGTGTCTGGGAACGGAATTTTAAGGCCCAAAACTTTTACAAACAATTCGGATTTGAACGATTTAGCGAGCACCACTTTATCACAGGGGAAGCTGTGGATATCGACTGGTTGCTGCGCAAGCATTTGAAGGAGAATCCGCAAGCTTAATTGTGGGTCCAAATTGAGAGAAAGGAATTGAGAAGATCTCACCAAGTGGGATCTTACGATCAGAATAATGTTAGTATCATATAAATGGTTAAAACAATTGGTGGACGTGGATGTGCCATCAGAAGAGTTGGCTGAAAAAATGTCAACTACAGGGATCGAAGTAGAAGGTGTAGAATCTCCTGCTGCTGGTCTCTCAAAAATTGTCGTCGGAGAAGTCTTGTCTTGTGAAGATGTGCCAGAGACACACCTTCATGTCTGCCAAGTTAATGTGGGGGAAGAAGAAGCGCGTCAAATCGTCTGTGGAGCACCAAATGTGCGAGCAGGCATCAAGGTGATGGTGGCTCTTCCAGGTGCTCGCATCGCAGATAACTACAAGATTAAAAAAGGGAAAATCCGTGGTTTGGAATCCCTTGGGATGATCTGTTCACTTGGTGAGTTAGGCATTTCTGACTCAGTTGTACCGAAAGAATTTGCGGATGGCATCCAAATCTTGCCAGAGGATGCTGTTCCAGGAGAAGAAGTCTTCTCTTACCTAGACTTGGATGATGAAATCATCGAGCTTTCTATCACTCCAAACCGTGCAGATGCTCTTTCGATGCGTGGGGTAGCACATGAAGTAGCAGCCATCTATGACAAGGCAGTCAACTTCAAAGAATTTACTTTAACAGAAACAGACCAAGTTGCAGCGGATGCTCTTTCTGTCAGCATCGACACAGATAAGGCTCCTTATTATGCAGCTCGTATCTTGGACAATGTAACCATCGCACCAAGTCCACAATGGTTGCAAAACCTCCTCATGAATGAAGGCATCCGTCCCATAAATAATGTGGTTGACGTGACCAACTATATCTTGCTTTACTTTGGTCAGCCCATGCATGCCTTTGACTTGGATACCTTTGAAGGAAATGACATCCGTGTACGTGAAGCGCGTGCAGGTGAGAAATTAGTGACCTTGGATGGGGAAGAGCGTGAGTTGGAAACAAGTGACCTCGTGATTACGGTTGCTGACAAACCTGTTGCCCTTGCAGGTGTCATGGGGGGAGAGGCTACAGAAATCTCTGAAAAGTCTACTCGTGTAGTTCTTGAAGCGGCTGTTTTCAATGGCAAATCGATCCGTAAGACTAGTGGTCGCCTCAACCTACGCTCTGAATCATCTTCTCGCTTTGAAAAAGGCATCAATGTGGCAACTGTTAATGAAGCCCTTGATGCCGCAGCAAGTATGATTGCTGAATTGGCTGGTGCAACCGTACGTAAGGGCATCGTTTCAGCAGGCCAGTTAGACACTTCTGATGTAGAAGTTTCTTCTACTCTTGCAGACGTGAACCGTGTCCTTGGAACAGAACTTTCCTACGCGGATGTCGAAGATGTCTTCCGTCGTCTTGGTTTTGGCCTTTCTGGAAATGCAGAAAGCTTCACAGTCAGCGTTCCTCGTCGCCGTTGGGACATCACTATCGAAGCGGACCTCTTTGAAGAAATTGCTCGAATTTATGGTTATGACAAATTACCAGCAACCCTTCCAAAAGATGACGGGACAGCAGGTGAATTGACAGCGACTCAAAAATTGCGTCGCCAAGTTCGGACTATCGCTGAAGGGGCTGGATTGACTGAAATCATTACTTATGCACTGACAACTCCTGAAAAAGCAGTGGAGTTCACGACTGCACCAAGCAACTTAACGGAGCTCATGTGGCCAATGACTGTGGATCGTTCGGTCCTCCGTCAAAATATGATCTCAGGAATCTTGGATACTGTAGCTTATAATGTCGCTCGTAAGAACAAAGATTTGGCCCTCTATGAGATCGGAAAAGTCTTTGAACAGACAGGCAATCCAAAAGAAGACTTGCCAAACGAAATCAATAGCTTTGCCTTTGCTTTGACTGGCTTAGTTGCTGAAAAAGACTTCCAAACTCCAGCTGTTCCAGTTGACTTCTTCTATGCCAAGGGAATCTTGGAAGTCCTCTTTACTCGCTTGGGTCTTGAAGTGACTTATACAGCAACACAGGAAATCAAGAGTCTCCACCCAGGACGTACAGCCTTGCTCTCACTTGGTGACCAGGTGATTGGGGTCTTGGGACAAGTCCACCCTGTAACAGCTAAGGCTTATGACATTCCAGAAACCTATGTGGCAGAATTGAACTTATCTGCTATTGAAGCAGCTCTTCAACCAGCCGCAGCCTTTGTGGAAATCACCAAATTCCCAGCTGTGAGCCGTGATATCGCCCTTCTCCTCAAAGCAGAAGTGACCCACCAAGAAGTGGTTGATGCGATTCAAGCTGCTGGCGTGAAACGCTTAACAGATATCAAACTCTTTGACGTTTTCTCAGGTGAAAAACTAGGACTTGGCATGAAGTCTATGGCCTACAGCTTGACCTTCCAAAATCCAGAAGATAGCTTGACAGATGAAGAAGTCGCACGCTACATGGAAAAAATCCAAGCTTCACTTGAAGAAAAAGTCAATGCAGAAGTGCGTTAAGATGTAAAAAGATGAAACAGTTGAGAATTTCTCAACTGTTTTTTTCTTCCAGGATTTGCAAGTTATAGGCCTTAAAACCCTATAAAAATAAAGAAATTCCTTTAAGTACTCAAAATATCCATGTCAACCATCCTGCTATTATTGACAAATATTTTTATTTATTTGACAAATATACTTGTCAAAAAGAAAAAGAAGTGTTACAATGTTTTTAGTTGAAAGAAGGAGAGGTTTTCTTATGGGAGCTATATGGATTCTATTTATCCCTTTTCTGGTTATCATTTATACTAGCTCAGAAAAGAAGATAAAAAAGTTGAACAAACGTATTAAAAGATTAGAAAAACAAGTGAAAGGAAATCAAGAAATGTCTAGACTTTTAGAAGAATTAAAAGGCCAAACGGCCACTGTTACTGTAGATGGTTTTGGAGCCGAGTATGAAATTTTGGATATTGATGAAGATTGGGTCAAATTGAGTCGTGAGACCAATAAACAACAAAAAGAAACCAAATTAGTCCGTATCGAAGATATTCAAGATATTCAACTATAAGGGGGCGAAAGCCATGATCTTAAAAAATCGACTGAAAGAGCTGAGGGCGCGTGATAGTCTCAACCAATCTGAGCTAGCCAAGCTAGCTGGAGTCTCGCGCCAGTCTATCAGTCTCTTGGAGCGGGGTGAATACACCCCTTCGGTTATCATTGCCATCACCATCGCCCAGATTTTCAAGGAACCTGTGGAAAATGTCTTTAGTCTAGTGGAGGAAGAGGAATAACAATGAAAAAGCAACAACAAGAACGAACCCCTCGTTACCGTTTTTGGAGAAATGTAGGTATCATTACAGTTTCCGGCTTGATCGGAGGAGTTATCGGATTTTTGACAGAAATGTTTGGATACGAAAAGCCCCTAGAAATCCAATCCTTCTTTAGTAAAGAAGTACTCCTTTTGGGCTCAGCAGTTTTATTCTTAGTCGCATTTATACTCACGATAACCTTACTGATGTGCGCGAGAAAAGTCCATCAAAAGATGCTCCAAATAGAAGACGATGATGAAGCCTATCACTATGACATTCAAAAGAAAAAACTATATGGCTTAGCGACCATTTTTAAAGGCATCATGATCTTGCCCTACTTTTTATTCGTCATTTTTTATAGTCAATTGGTCGACTTAGATAGACCTGGCGCTGGGGACATGGCTTTTATCTTTGGAGACTTTACCATGCTCTATCTCTTTCTTGTCTTGATTGCCCTATTTTTCCTATCGGATATCTTCTTTCGCAAGACCTTCCATCTGATTTATGGAAAACCGATTCCCCGCAATGCCAATGCCAAGGAAGTGCGTGAATTTATGATGAGTATGATGGATGAAGCAGAAAAGCAGATTAGCTACGAGGAAAACTATGAAATTATCATTAAGTTAAGCAATTATATCTTACCGATTTCCTTAATTGCGATATTCTTAGTTGGCATTGCTTTCCATTCAGATATCTTGTTAGCATTAGTAGTGGTATCACTGATTTATCTCTATATCTTGGTCTCACAATACAAGATTACCAAACGTTATTATAAAGAGTAAAGGAGTCATCCATGTTAGAAATTAGAAATTTAGAAAAAAGCTTTGGGAATAAGCAGGTTCTCTTCGGAGTAGATCTGACAGCTCAACAAGGGCATATCCTTGGCTTAGTTGGGAAAAATGGTGCCGGGAAAACAACTATTTTCCACAGCATCCTGCGCTTTTTGGACTACAGCGGCGAGATTCGCCTAGGTGGCAAACCCATTACACAAGAGACTTACAAGGAAATTGGCTATTTGCCTGAAGAGCGCAGTCTTATGCCAAAACTTACGATTTTTGAGCAGGTCCGCTATTTGGCTGCCTTAAAAGGAATGAGCACCGCCGAGGTCAAGGAAAAATTACCGACCTGGATGGAAAAACTCCAAGTGAAGGGGAAATTGACCGATAAAATCAAGAGTCTCTCAAAAGGGAACCAACAGAAGGTGCAATTGATCATCACCTTGATCCATGAGCCTAAATTGATCATTTTAGATGAACCCTTTAGCGGCTTGGATCCGGTCAATACAGAAGTGCTCAAGCAGGTCATCTTTGAAGAAAAAGAGCGTGGGGCAACCATTATCTTTTCTGACCACGTCATGACCAACGTCGAAGAGTTGTGTGATGATATCCTAATGATCCGTGATGGTTCGGTTGTCCTTTCAGGGCCTGTCCAAGAGGTTCGGAATAGCTATGGCAAGACTCGCCTCTTTGTCTCAAACGACTTTAGCAAAGAAGAGTTAGAAGCTCTGCCACACGTGACCAAGGTCAGCATGACCAAGCAAGGGACTTGGAAGCTGATCTTGGATGATGCATCAGCTGGTCCAGAATTATTTGACCGCTTGACCAAGGGCCACTACCTTGCAACCTTTGACCACCAAGCCCCAACTATTGATGAGATCTTTAAACTTGAATCAGGAGTAGAAGTATGAAACAGATGTTTGTCGTAATGAAAGAAACCTATATCAGACAAGTGAAATCATGGAGTTTCCTCTTCATGGTCTTCGGTCCCTTCCTCTTTTTAGGATTGAGCATTGGAATCGGTTATCTGACAGGTTCTTCTACAGATGCCAAAAACCAAGTGGCCTTGGTGACAGAAGTGCCAGCTGTCAAAGAAAGCCTCAAAGGAACCGATGGCTTGACCTTGGACTACAAGGATGAAGCTGCAGCTAAAAAAGCCATTAAGGATGAGAAAGCAGCTGCTTACCTAATGGTTGATGAAAAAGATGGCCAGCTAGAAGCGACTTATGTGGGTGACCAAGCCATGAAAACAGATTTAAAATCGCTTGTCACTGCGAAATTAAGCCAGGTCCAACAAGGGATCAATCTAGCGCGTGCCAATCTAAGCAAAGAGCAGCTGACAGCCTTGTCTCAACAGGTTTCTCTCAAAGAAAAAATTGATGAGAAAAAAGAAGGCTTGAAAATGGTGCAAACCATGGTTGCAGGTGGTCTAGGAATGTTGCTTTATATGATTTTGATCTTCTACTCGAGTATCACAGCCCAAGAAGTGGCTAGTGAAAAGGGAACTAAGATCATGGAAGTGGTCTTCTCTAGTATTAAAGCAACCGACTATTTCTTCGCACGCATGCTCGGACTCTTCGGAGTGATTTTTACCCATATTTTTGTCTATGTAGTTGGGCTAGTAGCTGTTTGGATCTTTAGAGCAGATATCCCAGTTGTCAAGGATATTCTTGCTCCAAACTCTCCAATTACCCAACACCTAGCAGAAGCGATCTCGCTTAATACCGTCTTCTTCATTATCCTTGGGATCTTTATGTATGTGGTGCTCTCTGCCTTCTTAGGCTCCACAGTTGCACGACCAGAAGATTCAGGAAAAGCGATTTCACCACTGATGATGTTAGTTATCTTTAGCTTCCTTGGGGTAACCACCTTGGGAAGTGCCGGTGACGTCTTCTTATTGAAAATCGGTTCCTACATTCCTTTCTTCTCAACCTTCTTCATGCCTTTCCGTACCATCAATGGCTATGCGACTGGTCTTGAATCTTGGGGTTCATTGGGAATTGCAGTTCTCTTTACCATCGTGGGAACAGTTCTCATCGCTCGTATCTATGCGAGCCTGATCCTTCAGACCGATGACCTCGGACCATGGAAGACCATTAAACGTGCTCTTAGCTATCGCTAATTAGATAAGCTCTCAGTTACAACTGAGGGCTTTTTGATTGCAAATTGACTTTTGCAAGCCTCTTCACTACAATAGAATTACAGAAAAGGAGGCGGACATGAACTATATTGAGTTTGATGAAAATGAGCGTCTGTCCACGATTGTCCTTGGGATGATGCGGATCAGTCAGATGAGTGAAGATGAGGTGGAGGCCTTGGTGGAGGCGGCCTTGTCGATTGGGATCAACACCTTTGATCTAGCAGATATTTATGGCGATGGCCAGTGTGAGGTACTGCTAGGTAAGGTTCTCAAGCGTCGTCCGGATCTTCGGGACCAGATGTGGATCCAGTCCAAGTGCGGGATTCGCAAAGACGGCTTTACTTATTTTGACTTTTCGAAGGACTATATTTTGGACTCAGTTGATGGCATTCTCGAGCGTCTGCAGATCGAGCGCTTAGATAGTCTCCTCCTTCACCGACCGGATGCCCTCATGGAACCGGAAGAAGTAGCGGAAGCTTTTGATCACTTGGAGCAAGCTGGCAAGGTCCGTCATTTTGGGGTGTCCAATCAAAATCCCATGATGATGGAATTGCTTAAGACGGCTGTCAAACAACCTCTCAAGGTCAACCAGCTGCAGTTGAGTGCAGCCTTTACACCGAGCTTTGAAGCTGGTTTTCATGTCAACATGGAAGGGCCAAAAGCAGCCGTGCGAGATGGCAGCGTCTTTGAGTATTGTCGTTTAACTGATACGGTGATTCAAGCTTGGTCTGTCCTCCAGCATGGCTATTTCAAGGGGAATTTTGTCGGCAAGGAAGAGTTTGCAGCTCTCAATCATGTCCTCAATGACTTAGCGAAAAAATACCAGGTCACACCTACAGCTATCGCCCTTGCCTGGGTCCTCCGCTATCCTGGTAAGATGCAGGCGGTCATCGGAACAACCAAGCCACAGCATGTCCTTGAAGCAGGGAAAGCAGCAGAGGTGAATTTGACCCGCAAGGAATGGTACCAAATCTACTTGGCTGCAGGAAATGATTTGCCTTAGAATCTTGTTAGTAAACCAGATTTCACTCTTATCGGTGGTCTGGTTTTTTGTTTTGTGATTTTCAGATTTTTCTTGACAAGTCTTTCTTTTTTATGGTATTCTTTTATGCAACAAGTGTTGCGCAACGGATGTTGCGCGAAAGGAGTCTTATGCCACCCAAGGTTAAATATAGTAAAGAGGCTATCATTGGGACAGCTTTACAATTGGTGAAAGAAGAGGGAATGGCTAGTTTGACGGCTAGAGCCTTAGCGGAGAAACTGGGAGCTACACCGAGAGTCATTTTTGGGCAATTTGCTAATATGGCTGAGTTACAAGCAGAGGTTATTGGTGCTGCGGAGATGGTCGTGGTGGAGTATATTCGCAAGGCCTTAGAAGATGAGAAACCTTTTCGATCTGTCGGGGTTGCTTATATCCTTTTCGCCTCAAAAGAGCCACAACTCTTTCAATTGCTTTTCCAAAATCCTAGCAAAGATCCGATTCGTCGCTTTCAAGATTTTCTTCCCATGAAGGATCATAGTTACCAATTGGTTCTGGATTCGATTGTTGCAGACTATCCTTTGACTGTAGAGGAAGCTAGTCGCTTGTACCAGCATCTATTTATTTACTCACACGGGATGGCCTCTATGGTTGCTTCTGGTATTTATCAGTTCGGCATGGAAGAGGTGATTGGATTACTGACAGAGGTTTGTCAATCTCTCATCAAAGAAATGGTAGGAAAGAAATGATTCAACTAGAAAATGTGCACAAAAGTTACGGCCAAACTAAGGTTTTAAAAGGGATTGATTTGCAGATTCAAGACCAGGATGATGTGGTTATCCTTGGCCCTTCTGGATCGGGAAAGTCAACTCTCTTAAATGTGTTATCAGGCTTAGAAAAGGTAGACGAGGGGCATATCCTCATTCAAGGACAAGATTTATCACAACTCACGGATCCTCAATTGACAGCCTTTCGACGTGAGAAGATTGCCTTTATTTTCCAGCAGTATTATCTATTGCCGAATCTAACGGTCAGACAAAATGTAAAGATGGGAGCTGACCTGGCAGACAATCATGATTTTTTGCAGATCATCGAGGATTTGGGACTTGGCGATAAGCTGGACAAATATCCGAGTGAATTGTCGGGTGGAGAACAGCAGAGAGTCTCCATTGCTCGGGCCTTGGCCAAAAAGCCAGAGATTCTCTTCTTAGATGAGCCGACGGGAGCTCTCGATGAAGAAACAGGGCGCAAGATCCTCGACTATATCTGGAAGTTAAAGGAAAAGCTGGGCTTTACCCTCATCATGGTGACGCACAACCAAAATATTGCGGATATGGCCAGAACCATCATTCGTGTCAATAGTGGCAAAATTACCGAAGTTGTGACCAATGATCAACCTCAGACTGCCTATGAGATTGGATGGTAAGCCATGTTTTCAGTAAAAGATATTCGAAAATTAGTTGTCGTCAGTATCATTGGAGCCTGTGCGGTCTTTGTGGCTAATCTCTTCTTGAATTTTTACCTAGATATCGAGCAGTTGGAGATTTCGAAAACCAATCCCATGATTCAGACCTACTATGATGCCCAGGTTTCGCTTTCCTGGATGGTGGCCATGGTCAGTGGAGTTGTCTTGTCCTTGACGTCGGTCCTTCTCATGTGTTTTTATATCAAACAATTTGTCGATGACCACAAGGAACAATTAGGAATTTTAAAGGCTTTGGGCTACAGCAATGGCCAGTTGGCGAAACGGTTTTGGGCCTTTGGACTCAGTTTTGGAGTTGGAGCGTTTCTTGGCTATTTTGCTTCATTTCTCATGATGGGACATTTTTATGACTTCCGTAATGAGAAGGGGATCCTGCCAGAAATTACCATTCACTTTCACTGGCAGCTCTTGCTTGCTTTGGTGATCCTTCCAATGGCATTTTTTATGCTTCTCGCGATTGGTTATGCTAGAAGACAATTACAAACCCCGGCTCTTCGCTTATTGAAAAAGTCCCCAAGTCCGATCAAGGTCAATAGGAGAAAGAAGGCTCCTAAGAAAGAGAAAGACTTCCTAAAAGAGCTATCCTCGTCACTGATTTGGGGGAGAAAATCGATCTTGTTTTTTGTGGTCTTTGGCTCTATGTGTTTTGCAGCCATGGTTCAATTGTCCTTTGGCCTCAGGGATTACACAGATGATATCATCCAAACCATGATGATCATGATTGGCTTGATCCTTTCTTTCTCGGTACTCTTTTTGTCATTGGGGATTGTTGTCTCAGAAAGTCGTGAAACCTTGGCTCTTATGAAGGCTTTTGGCTACACCGATCGTGAATGCCAAAGTCATATTCTCGCTCCCTATCGTTTCTGGGCTTATCTAGGATTTGTTCTTGGGACGGTTTACCAATACGGTATCATGGAAATTTTGATCGGTGTGATCAAAGATACGGTTCCTGAAAAGATTGAGCATCACTTTGATGGGAATGTGTGCTTCTGGACCTTGCTTGGCTTTGCTGTGGTTTATGAAAGCCTCTTTTATCTATCCAACAGAAAACTCCAAAAGCAAACCATCAAAGAAGTGCTCTTAGCTGAATAAATAGAAAAGAGAGTGGGACAGAAATCGGTAATTCGTTAGAATTCGATTTCGTCGTCCCACCTCCGCACAGTTGAGTAGGGCTGTAAAAGCTGATAAAATCAGCGTAGTAGAGCCCACTCAGCCACTGCGTCTTGCTCGACAATCCAAAAATAATTGTGAGGCTAGGACTTTTGTCCCAGCCTCTTTTGTACTGGAACAACAGAAAAACGGATGCTGTCTAAAAATCTTGCATTTTTTTGCAATTTAGGTTACAATGAAGACTATAAAAAACGCGTAATCCCTAGGGTCTTTCCCTCAGGGAATTTTGTGTGTTTTGACCTATTTTCGATGGAAAGAAGCTTTGCTTCTACCGCAGGAAAAAGTATGAATAACATTGGAGGTAATAATGATTCGATCCTTAATTTCCGAGATCAAAGAATTCAAGAAGCCCTCGATATTGGCTTCCTTGTTCATGGTCTTTGAAGTCATGTTTGAGATTTCGATTCCCTTTGTCATGGCGAGTCTTTTGGACCAAGGTGTTCAACAAAGAAACATGAACAATATTTTGTTTTACGGTGGGCTCATGCTGGTCTGTGCCTTTCTCTCCCTCTTTTGTGGGATGCAGTCTGCCCGTTATGGCGCCTACGCATCGGCTGGTTTTGCCAAAAACCTTCGTCGGGCTATTTTCAAAAAGGTTCAAACCTTCTCATTTGAGAATATTGATCAATTCTCATCAGGTGGGTTAGTCACTCGGATGATGACGGATGTGACCAATGTGCAAAATGCCTATCAAATGGTAATTCGGATCTGTGTTCGGGCACCTCTCAATTTGATCTTTGCTATTGTGGCTTGTTTCATGATCAATGCGGAAATGGCCATGATCTTTGTCTATGTGACCATCTTTTTGGCAACTGTCTTAAGCATCATCATGAAGATTGTGTATCCGCTCTTCACAGAAGTATTTGAAGCTTATGACAATCTCAACAACAGTATCCAAGAAAACATCACCAATATGCGGGTGGTGAAGTCTTACGTTAAGGAAGCAGATGAAACGGTTAAATTCAAGAAGGCTTCTCGTCGAATTTATAACATGTTTATGAAGGCTATCCGTGTCGTTGTCTTGAGTAGCCCAGCTATGATGCTTTCCATGTATGCTTCTTTCCTTTTGATCTCTTGGATTGGGGCTCATCTGATCGTTGGTGGCCAACTCTCCACTGGGAATCTGACTTCTATGTTTAGCTACACCATGACCATTCTCATGTCGCTCATGATGTTTATGATGATCTTTGTCATGTTGTCGATTTCCATGGCCTCTGTCGAGCGGATCAATGAAGTCTTGACGTCCAAAACGACGATTGACTCTCCAGAAAATGGGATCAAAGAAGTTGCTGATGGCTCCATCAACTTTGAGGATGTGACCTTTGCTTATACCGATGAAAATGGCGACAAGACCCATGTCTTACAAGGGATTAATCTTTCCATTCGTTCAGGAGAAGTGATTGGTATCTTGGGAGGAACAGGATCAGGGAAATCAAGCTTGGTGCAGTTGATTCCTCGTCTCTATGATGTCGAGTCTGGTCGGGTGACAGTAGCAGGCCACGATGTCAAAGAATACGATCTTGATTCCCTTCGTAAGCAAGTGGCCATGGTTCTTCAGACCAATGTCCTTTTCTCTGGTACGATTAAAGAAAATATGCGCTGGGGAAATAAGGATGCGACAGATGAAGAGATCATCGCAGCTTGTAAGATTGCCCAAGCCGATGAATTTATTCAAGATTTCAAAGAGGGTTATGACACCATGATTGAGCGTGGGGGATCCAACGTCTCTGGTGGCCAACGCCAGCGTCTCTGTATCGCGCGTGCCCTTCTTATGAATCCGAAGATCTTGATCTTGGATGATTCGACTTCGGCAGTCGATACCAAGACAGATAGTTTGATCCGTCAAGGATTGGCAACCAGCTTGAAAGAGACGACCAAAATCATCATTGGTCAACGGATTTCCTCTATTCAAGATGCAGATCGTATTATTGTGATGAATGATGGCCAAATCGATGCGATCGGTCGTCACGAGGAATTGCTTGCGACCAATGCCATCTACCAAGAAGTATATGAAATGCAAACACAAGGGAAAGGAGAAGCAGATGAAAACTAAGAAAAAAGCAAATCTAGGCTCTATCCTTCGCCTGCTCGACTTCCTTTGGAAAAACTACAAGGTATCCTTGATTGTTTCCTTTATCTTAATCATTCTATCGTCTCTTGCGACGGTCAATGTAACAGCTTCGATTCAGTCCTTGGTCGATGTCTATGTGGAGCCCATGCTGACAAGCAATAGCCATGATTTTGGACCGCTCTTGTCCTTCTTGACACGGGTTGGTTTGATCTGTTTGATCGGGGTCCTTGCCAACTATGGCTTTACCTTGATTATGGCAACTGTTTCACAAGACTCACTTAGAAGTCTTCGAAATCAGTTGTTTGCTCGCATGCAAAAACTGCCCGTTCGTTACTTTGATACCCACCAACACGGGGACATCATGTCTATCTATACCAATGATATTGATGCCCTTCGCCAAGCGATTGAACAATCCATTCCGCAACTCTTATCCTCAGCGATTACCATCCTTGGGGTAACGATTACTATGCTGACGGTTAGTCCACTCTTGTTCTTGATTGTTCTTTTCATGGTCATCGTCATGGTCTTTATCATCAAGGATGTTTCTGGCAAGTCAGGTCGTTACTTCGGGGCCCAACAAAAGAACTTGGGGATTGAGAACGGCTTTATTGAAGAAATGATGTCTGGTCAAAAAGTGGTTAAGGCCTTTGTGCATGAAAGAGAAAGCATTGAGGATTTTGATCGGATCAATGATCAACTCTTTGAATCCTCTTACCAAGCCAACCGCTATGCCAATGTCCTCATGCCGATTCTTGGGAACTTGGGAAATGTTTCCTTTGTTCTGACAGCCTTGATCGGGGGCCTCTTTGCGCTAAACGGCGTCGGTGGTTTAACCATTGGTGGTCTCATGGCCTTTCTGCAATTGAACCGTTCCTTCACAGGTCCCATTGCCCAAGTTTCTCAACAATTGAACTTTGTCCTCATGGCCTTGGCTGGTGGAGATCGTGTCTTTGATCTCTTGGACGAAGAAGAAGAAGTCGACCAAGGAAAAGTGACGCTGGTCAATTATGAACTAGTCGATGGAGAAATGGTCGAAACCGATCAGAAAACCAACAAATGGGCTTGGAAACACCCTCGTCCAAATGGAGATTACCAGCTTGTCAAGATGGTCGGAAATGTGGTCTTTGATAATGTTGATTTCTCTTATGATGGGAAGAAACAAATTCTTCATGGCATCAATCTCTATGCGGATAAGGGGCAAAAAGTGGCCTTTGTCGGAGCGACTGGTGCAGGGAAGACAACCATCACCAACTTGATCAACCGATTCTATGATATCCAATCCGGAATGATTACTTATGATGGGATCGATATCAAATTGATCGAGAAAGATTCTCTTCGTCGTTCTCTTGGAATCGTTCTTCAAGATACCCACTTATTCACTGGTACGATTGCGGAAAACATCGCTTATGGCCGTGCTGATGCAACGAGGGAGGAGATCCTTGAGGCAGCTCGAATTGCTAATGTGGATTCCTTTGTCAAGCACTTGGATCAGGGCTATGAAACGGTCTTGACGGATGATGGGGCTGGCCTTTCAAACGGCCAACGACAATTGATCGCCATTGCCCGTGCGGCCCTTGCCAATGCGCCAGTCTTGATTCTGGACGAAGCGACGTCTTCGATTGACTCTCGGACAGAGAAGATGGTGCAAGAAGGGATGGACCGCTTGATGGAAGGTCGGACTGTCTTTGTCATTGCCCACCGTCTGTCGACAATTGTCAATTCCGATGTCATCATGGTCATGGACCATGGACGCATCATCGAGCGAGGCAACCATGCTTCCTTGATGGCAGAACGTGGCACCTATTACCGCTTGTACACCGGTGGACTTGAAATTGATTAAAGAAAAAAAGCTTGAGCATTAGCTCAGGCTTTTTTTGCTTATTTCTCAAGTAATTCTTGGATCAAGTCTTCCATGGCAGCTGGTTCTGTTTTGGAGGAGAAGCGTTGGGCAACTTGGCCTTGTCGGTCGATGACAAATTTTGAGAAGTTCCATTCGATGCGTTTGCCCAGTGGTCCAGCTGCTTGACTTTTGAGCCAGTCATAGAGAGGAAGGGCTTCTTTGCCATTGACCTTGGCTTTGGCGAATCGTGGGAAGGTGGTCTGGTAGTTGAGGCTACAGAAGCTATTGATTTCTTCTGCAGTTCCTGGCGCCTGCCCCATGAATTGGTTACAGGGAATGTCTAGGATTTCAAGCCCTTTTTCCTGGTAGCGCAAGTAGAGATCTTGCAGTCCTTGGTATTGCGGGGTCAAGCCACAGCCTGTTGCTGTATTGACCACGATGAGGACCTTGCCTTGGTAGTGGGAAAGGGGAATCTCCTCTCCTTGTTGGTTTTCTAAAGAAAAATCATAAATGCTGGTCATAGGTGGTATCCTTTCTGTCTCTTCAGCTTTTATTGTAGCATAAATCTCCTAATATTGGGCCTAGAGGAGCATGACTTCTTGCTTTAGTCCCTCCTGTGAAAATGATATAATAAGAAGATAACAAGCTCTCAAGAAAATGCCAAAAGGAGAACGGATCGGATGAAATTACTCTATACGGATGTTCGGACCCCCTTGACCCAGGTCCTGACACAAGAAGCCGTAGGGTTAGTAGAACAGGGCAAGCGTGTGTTTTACATTGCGCCCAACTCTCTTTCCTTTGAAAAAGAAGCCAAGGTTTTGTCCTATTTAGAAGGTCAGGCTTCTTTTGCTATTACCGTAACGCGCTTTGCCCAAATGGCCCGTTATTTCATCCTGAACCAGGTATTTGAGGAGCAACCCTTAGATGACATCGGTCTAGGCATGCTATTTTTTAAAGCTCTTTCCCAGATGAAGGAGCAGGATCTTAAAGTTTACGGGGCCCTGCGCAAGGATCCTCAGTTTATCCAGCAACTGGTCCAGCTCTATCATGAATTGCAGACGGCCCAGATGGATTTTACCGATTTAGAGTTGCTCGAGGAAGCTGAAAAAAGAGAGGACCTCTTGGCTATTTTTGAAGCGGTCTCAGAGATGCTGGTCCAGCACCAGTATGAATCCCAGTCCAAGATGGCCTTTTTCCTCAATCAGGTCGAAGAAGGGCACTTGGAAGAGCAATTACAGGATGTGGCGATCGTTGTCGATGGCTTCACGCGTTTTTCTGCAGAAGAAGAGGCCTTGATTGGTCTCCTTCACCGAAAAGGAGTGGAGATTGTCATCGGGGTCTATGCCAGTGAAAAAGCCTATCGGGCAAGCTTTAGAGAGGGTAATCTTTACCAAGCCAGTGTTGACTTTCTCCTTCAGCTGGCAAAGACTTTTGAGATACAGCCTCAGTATTGTGGGCAAGCGATCGAAGACTCTTTTAGTCGCATTACCCGCATGCTAGAAGCGCGCTACGATTTTTCACAAGTAGAAGATGAGCTGGAGGACCAAGATCGAACCGCTGTTCAACTCTGGCAAACCAACACGCAAAAAGAAGAGTTGGAATTTGTTGCCAAATCCATCCGTCAGCGTCTTCATGATGGGGCCCGCTATCGGGATATTCGGGTCTTGTTAGGCGATGTGGAAGCTTATCAACTGCAACTCAAGACCATTTTTGATCAGTATCAGATCCCCTTTTACTTGGGACGAAGTGAAGCTATGGTCCACCATCCCTTGATTCAGGTCATTGAATCGCTAGGGCGGATCAAACAGTTCAATTACCAGACAGAAGATGTCATCAATCTATTGAAAACGGGTCTGTATAGTGATCTGACGCAAGCAGAAGTCGATGCTTTTGAGCAATATCTTCGTTTTGCGGAAGTAAAAGGTGCTACAAAATTTCACAAGCCTTTTACTAGCAATCGTCAGGGCAAGTTTAATTTGGAAGAACTCAATACTCTCCGAGAACGCGTCGTAGAACCTCTAGTTCCTTTCTTTTCACAGCGCAAACAAAAGGTGACCCATCTCTTAACCGCCTTTACAGAATTTCTGCAAGAGGCCCAACTTTCTCAGAATCTCCAAGCTTTGATCAAGGATCTAGCCTTGGAGGAGCAGGAGCGCTATGACCAGGTCTGGAAGGCCTTTCTCCATGTCTTAGAGGAGTTGAACGTGGTCTTTGAGGACCAAGAGCTGACAGTTGATGACTTTCTAGCTCTCCTCTTATCGGGGATGCAATTGTCTCAATACCGGACAATTCCTGCTACGGTCGATGTGGTGACGGTTCAGTCCTATGACTTGATTGAACCCTTGACAGCGCCTTTTGTTTACGCGATCGGGCTGACCCAGGAGCGTTTTCCAAAGATCGCTCAGAACACCTCTCTACTCAGTGAAGAAGAGCGCCAGCAGCTGAATGAGGCCACCCAAGAAGGAGCAGAGCTCCAGGTGGTGACCAGCGAAAATCTCAAGAAGAATCGCTTTGTGGCGGTTTCGCTCCTCAATGCGGCGACCAACCAACTGGTCCTATCGGCCCCTAGCTTGGTCAATGAAATGGAAGATAGTGTCTCTCCTTACCTTGTCGAATTGACCAAGGAACCTATTGCCATCGAGTGGACGACCAAACAAGCCCAAGCCTCGAGTGATGATATCGGGACCTACCGGGCCCTCCTAGCGCGCGTGATCGAACTCCATCAAGAAGAAATTACGAGTGAGTTGTCTCCTGAAGAAGCCAGCTTTTGGGGTGTGGCGGTACGGGTCTTGCGCAAGAAATTAGCCGCTGAAGGTATCCAGATTCCTCAGATTTCAACGGAATTAAAGAGCCGTCAGCTTCAGTCGGATACGCTTCAAGCGCTCTATCCAGAGGGCAAAGCCTTGACCTTATCCGCTTCTGCCTTGAATGAATACTACAAGCACCAGTATGCCTTTTATCTGCGCTATGTCTTGGGCTTACAAGAGGATGAAACCATCCGGCCAGATGCCCGCAGTCATGGGAATTTCTTGCACCGGACCTTTGAACGAGTCTTAAAAGATGGCTCCGATCAAGCTTTTGATCGGCGTTTAAACGAGGCGATTCGAGAAACCAGCCAAGAAGCAGAGTTCCAACAATTGTATGGAGAAAATGGAGAGACCGAGTTTATTCGCAACTTGCTTCTTGATACCGCGAAAACAACAGGGCGTGTCCTCGCCCAGCAAAATGGTATCGAGACCATCGGTGAGGAGACCCTCTTTGGTGGAAGTACCCACACCTCTTATCCATTGTCCGATGGCCGTCTCCTGCAGCTACGAGGCAAGGTGGATCGCATTGATCAATTGAGGGATCGGGGAGCCCTCGGAGTCGTGGACTACAAGTCCAGTCTGACGCAGTTCCACTATGACAAGTTCTTTAATGGACTAAATTCTCAATTGCCGACCTATCTTTCTGCGATTCAGGATTTGAAGGAATACCAAGAAGAACAAGGGATATTCGGAGCCATGTATTTGGAAATGGGAGATCCTGTAGTGGATCTGAAAAAGACCAAGACAATAGAGGATGCCATCAACCAAACCATGAAAAGTCAACAGTACAAGGGGCTCTTTATGGCAGATCAGGCGCCTTATCTGGGCGAGGCCTATGACAAAAACAAGGCCATGATGCTGAGTAAGGAAGAGCTGGACTTGCTCCTCTTGTACAACGCTTATCTCTATAAAACAGCAGCAGAAGGGATCCTCAAGGGGCAATTTGCCATCAATCCCTATAGTGAAAATGGGCGCAATATCGCACCATTCGTGGAGCAGTTTAAATCCATCACAGGATTTGAAGCGGATCGTCACCTAGGTCAGGCACGGTTCTTGACCAAACTAGACCAAAAAGGAATACGCGGTGAAAAGGTGAAAGCCGCTTGGATCGAGAAGATGAAGGAGGTCTTGAACAAATGATCAAACAAGCATTTTTGACAAGAGAAGAAATCAAGGCCCTCCAGGTCCAAGAGGCAGCTTCTACCAAAGAGCAAAAGCGGACGCCAGAACAGATCGATGCCATCTATAGTTCGGGGACCAATATCCTGGTGTCGGCCTCTGCTGGATCAGGAAAGACCTTTGTCATGGTGCAGCGGATACTGGATCAGATGCAGCGTGGCATTTCGATTAAGGAGCTCTTTATCTCAACCTTTACGGTCAAGGCAGCAGGGGAGCTTAAGGAGCGTTTGGAAAGTGAACTTGGAAAAGCCCTGCAAGCGAGCGATGACCCAGAGCTCAAGCAACACCTGGCCCGTCAAATCGCAGATGTCGCCACCAGCGATATCGGAACCATGGACTCTTTTACCCAAAAGGTCCTAACGCGCTATGGCTATTTGCTTGGGTTGGCACCCCAGTTTCGCATTTTACAAAACGCTAGTGAGCAACGCCTCTTACAAAATGAAGTCTTTCAGGCTGTTTTTGACCGCTATTACCAGGGGGAAAACCAAGAAGCCTTTGTGCAGATGGTCAAGAATTTCACGGGACAGCGCAAAAATTTAACCTTGTTTAAAGAACAGATCTACCAGATCTATGACTTTCTTCAGTCGACCAGTGATCCGGAGAAATGGCTGGAAGAGCATTTCCTAAAAGGTTATGAGGAGACTGATTTTGAACAGGTTGAAGGTGCTCTGATGGAGAGCATCCAGCAGGCCCTTTATGAGGCAGAAAGCTTTTTTGCCTTTCATTTGTCCAATGAGGGCCAAGCATTTGGCAAGGCCAAATATTTGGAAGCTGTCGAAGAGGTGCTCGATCAAATTGGAAGCCTGACAGGTCCCACCAATAAAGAGCAACTGACCTCTGTCCTAAAAGCAGTCGTGGCGATTAGTCGGGCTTCAAATGGGGGAGCCTTGACCAATAGAGCTCGTAAGGAAGAGTTGAAAGAGTTAGTCACGGCTTATAACCAGGATAAAACCATACATATCAACCGCCTCAGAGACTTGGAAAATCAGCTCTATCAGCTGGAATTTCAACAAACCTTCCACCAAGAAGAAGGCCCCATGCTCTCCTTGCTACGGGACTTTATCAGAGACTTTTCTCACGCTTATCTGGAACGAAAAATCCAAGAAAAGGCTTATGAATTTGGAGACATCAGTCATTTTGCGATTCAAATTTTAGAGCAATTCCCAGAGGTGAGACAAGCCTTTCAAGAGCGATACCATGAGGTCATGGTCGATGAGTACCAAGATACCAACCACACCCAAGAGCGGATGTTGGACTTGCTATCAAATGGTCACAATCGCTTCATGGTGGGGGATATCAAGCAATCGATTTACCGTTTCCGTCAGGCAGATCCACAGATTTTCAATGACAAATTTAAGGCTTATCAAAAAGAAGGGGCGAAAGGGCGGTTGATCCTCCTCAAGGAAAATTTCCGGAGTCATGTGGAAGTGTTGGATGCGACCAATGATGTCTTTCGCCATTTGATGGACGAAGAGGTAGGAGAGATTGACTACAATCAAACCCACTATCTAGTTGCAGGAAGCGACAAGCAGCGGATGGCCTTGCCACAACATCGGGCTGAATTTTTGCTCTATGATGGCAGCCAAGACCAGGAAGAAAAGGCCGAAGATGAGGAAGCAACCCTTGGACTTGAGACGGTTTCCAAGGGAGAAATTCTCCTTGTCATCAAAGAAATTTTACGCCTCCATCGGGTGGAAAAAGTGCCTTTTAAAGAGATCACGCTCTTGACCGCGACTCGAACGCGAAATGACGCGATTCTGGAAGCTTTTGACCAGTACCAGATTCCGATTGTGGCAGATAGCGGACAAGCGCATTATCTAGAGTCGCTGGAAGTGATGGTCATGTTGGATACCTTGCGGACCATTAATAATCCCTTGCATGATTATTCCTTAGTAGCCCTTATGAAATCACCCATGTTTGACTTTGACGAAGATGAGCTGGCACGAATTTCCTTGCAGTCGCTTCCAGAGCAAAAGCAAATGGCTTTCTACCACAAGGTCCAGTTAGCCCTTAAGCAGACTGCAGAGCATGCCAATCTGATTGATGCCAAGCTCCTAGCTAAAATCGAGAACTTCATCAAGGTTTTATCTTCTTGGCGCGCTACTGCCAAGACTTCTTCGCTCTATGATTTGCTGTGGAAAATCTATGAGGATCGCTATTACTACGACTATGTTGGCGCCCTTCCAAATGGCGCCCAGCGCCAGGCCAACCTCTATGCCTTGACGCTTCGGGCCAATGATTACGAGAAGGCCAGCTTTAAGGGCTTGTCGCGCTTCATTGCCATGATTGATAAGGTGATCGAAAATGAACACGATTTGGCCAGCGTTCCTCTGGCGGCACCCAAAGATGCCGTCCAGCTCATGACGGTTCATAAGAGTAAGGGGCTGGAATTCAAGTATGTCTTTATTCTCAATATGGACAAGGCTTTTAACCGCAAGGATCAATCGGGACCGATCATTCTCAGCCGTCAAAAAGGGATTGGCTTTAAATACATTGCCAACCTGCCAGTTAAGACCGAAAATCCAGCCGCCCCTGAAACCATCCGCCTGCAGATCGAAACACCTTGCTACCAGGGCAATGTGGAAGAAACAAAATTAGCCACGATTTCAGAGCAAATGCGTCTTCTATATGTTGCTATGACACGGGCCGAGCTCAAGCTCTATCTGGTCGGAAAAGGCCGTGAGGACAAACTGCGCGATACCGATTGGGGGACCAGTCGCAATGGCAAGCTGGATCCGGAAAAACGAAAAGAATGGACCTCTTATCAGGACTGGCTCTTTGCTATTCAAGATGTGTTTGCCAAGAATACCCTGGCTTATGACACGCGTTTTGTGACAGACGAAGACCTGACAACGGATCAGCTGGAGCCACTAGAGAAGGAGAAGGATTCCCGCCTGGATCAGCTCAAGGATGTCCGCCAGTCAGAGGATATTCGTCGGGCTTTGGATATCTTGGAAAATGTTGATCGCCTCAATCAGCTTTATGCTCCGGCCATTCATTTGCCAATTGTCCGTACCCCTAGCCAGATCAAGAAATTCTACGAGCCGGTCATGGATGCCAATGGCGTTCAAATTATGGATGCAAATCCTGTAACGCCTGACTTTGAGCTTCCGACTTTTGGGCAAGAAAAAGCAGTGACGGGAGCACAAGTCGGTAGTGCTGTCCATGAACTCATGCAGCGCGTGCCTCTTGAAGAAGAAATCACTCTTGATACACTGCGTCAAGCCTTGGAGCAAGTCCAAGCAGAGCCAGCGGTCAAAGCGCGCATCAAGCTAGAGGCCATTCTCGCTTTCTATGAGACGCCTTTGGGGGCCTTGCTTCAAAGAGAAGCCCCTCGTGTTCACCGTGAAGCCCCCTTTGCCATGTTGAAGAAAGATCCAGCTAGTGGAGAGAACTTTGTCGTGCGGGGAATCTTGGATGGGTATATCGTGCTAGAAGACCGGATCCTGCTCTTTGATTATAAGACGGATCACTACAAGGTTCCTAGCCAATTGGTCGAACGCTACCGGGATCAGCTCGATCTCTATGCAGAAGCTCTTCGTCGTTCTTATGGCAAAGAGCAAGTAGAAAAATACCTCGTGCTTCTAGGTGGCCCCCATCTAGAAGTGGTGAAAGTGGAGTAAATCATGGCAATTGCACAGGAAAACATCGAACGGATCCAAAGAATGGAAGGTTATTTGAATGACTATGCCAAAACTTTGGAAGAAACCAAAAAAGCAGTGGATCAGCTAAGAGAGCATCAGGAAAGCTATATCCAACTGCGCGATTATTATAGTAGTCAGGTCTATTTTGATGATTTGGACTTGTCCAATCAAGCTGACTTTCCGGCAGATCTTCCTTGTGGTGTCTTGTCCGAAGATGCCGTCTATGATTTATTAGACGAGCATTTTCAGATGGGAGTCGAACTCTTGGAGATCGCAACGAAAATGATCAAAGAACGGTGAAATTTCAATCTAAAAGCTCAGGTTTCCCGAGGCTTTTAGATTGAAGACAAACGTCATCATAGAAACTTTCCTCAGGTGAGTACGGACGTTAGGTGAAATTATCCAGTGGATGATTTCAGCAATCCAGGAAGTTCCATGACTAAATCAAGATACAAAGGGCGCCTGCGGATAAAGTCAAAATAGGAAGTTTGACGAAGAAACTTTAGATTCTAGGAAAACTTATCTTTTTGACACGATCCGCAGCCCGTGTTCAATTAGTTTTGAACCCCTTCGCTTTTTAATTTTTAAGCTCAGGCTAAAACAGTTCCCCGAACTGTTTTACTCTCAAAACTACCGAGTGCTAGAAACCATAGTGTTTCTAGCACTTTTCTCACGGCAGAAAGTTTCAGTATATGTTTGAATAAGCATAATATATATCATTCTAATTCTTTTAGCATTACTTGTGTTAGCATATCGTGACAAACCCTACCAATAAGAGAAAATTTTCCAAAATGGACTTTTTCTTCAGCAAAAAAAGCTCCGGTTTCCCGGAGCTTTTTGAATGATTAGTGTGAGACACGGCGACGTGCTGCTTTTTTGCGGTTTTCTTCGATGAAAGCTGCTTTTTGTTCTTCTGGTTCGATTACTTTTTTCTTGAATGTGTAAACTGCACCTGCGACAGCAGCAACTGTACCAGCAACACCAGTAACAAAACCTTTACCAAATCCTTTAGCCATGAGAATTTCTCCTTTTCTGAACTTTAAATATTTATGTTATAATATATGGTAACGAAAAAACGTGAATTTTGCAAGGAAAAACGATGAAAACCAAGATAATTGTGATTGTGGGACCGACTGCTGTTGGAAAAACTGCTCTTGCGATCGATTTAGCGCAAGCCCTCAATGGTGAAATTATCAGTGGCGATAGTCAACAAGTCTATCGCAAGCTAGATATTGGAACAGCCAAGGCGACACCAGAAGAGCAAGCAGCAGCTCCCCATCATTTGATCGATGTGCGGGAGGTGACCGAGTCTTACTCGGCTTTTGATTTTGTAAGAGAAGCTAAGACAGCGATTGAGGATATCACAGCTCGAGGCAAGCTTCCTATCATTGCAGGTGGGACGGGTCTTTACATCCAAAGTCTGCTCGAAGGTTATCATCTAGGTGGTGAAGTTCCTCATGAAGAGATTTTGGCCTATCGTGGTCAATTGGACGTGCTGTCGGACGAAGACTTGTACCAAAGGGTAGCGGAGCAAGGACTTGTGATTCCTCAGCTCAATCGCCGTCGGGCCATGCGGGCTCTTGAAATTGCGCATTTTGGGCAGGACCTCACAAACGAAGAGACCGATTATGAACCCTATCTCATCTGTCTAGATGATGAACGGTCCTTGATCTATGAGCGCATCAATCGCCGAGTAGATCGCATGCTAGAGGAAGGCTTGCTGGATGAAGCCCGGTGGCTCTATGATGACCATCCGGAGGTTCAGGCAGCTAAAGGCATTGGTTACAAGGAACTCTTTCCTTACTTTAAGGGAGTGCAGAGCCTAGAGGAAGCTAGTGAGATCCTCAAGCGCAATACGCGTCGTTTTGCCAAACGCCAGCTGACTTGGTTTCGAAATCGAATGGAAGTGACCTTTTACGCCATTTCTGCCCCCCACTTCAAGGAGCAGGTTCTTGCAGATGTAAAGGAGTTTTTACAGCATGATTGAAACAGAAAAAAAACAAGAACGCATCCTTTTGGTCGGTGTGGAACTTCAAGGCATGGACAATTTTGACATGTCTATGGAGGAGTTGGCGAGCCTGGCTAAAACAGCCGGTGGAGATGTCCGGGGTTCCTATACACAAAAGCGGGAGAAATACGACACCAAGACCTTTGTCGGCTCAGGAAAACTAGAAGAAATCGCTCAAATGGTCGAAGCAGATGAGATTACGACCGTGGTGGTCAATAATCGCCTAACCCCCCGTCAAAATGTCAACCTAGAAGAAATTCTTGGGGTCAAGGTCATTGACCGGATGCAGCTGATTTTAGATATCTTTGCCATGCGGGCTAGGAGTCATGAAGGGAAGCTGCAGGTTCACTTGGCCCAGCTCAAATACCTTTTGCCACGCCTTGTCGGTCAAGGAATCATGCTCAGCCGTCAGGCTGGGGGAATTGGTTCTCGTGGTCCAGGGGAAAGTCAGTTGGAGTTGAACCGCCGGAGCGTTCGCAATCAAATCACCGATATCGAGCGCCAGCTCAAGGCAGTTGAAAAGAACCGGGAAACCCTTCGTGAAAAACGTTTGGAATCACCTGTTTTCAAGATTGGTTTGATCGGCTATACCAATGCAGGAAAGTCGACCATTATGAATCAGCTGACCAGTAAGAGCCAGTATGAAGCCGATGAACTCTTTGCGACCTTGGATGCCACAACCAAGAGCATCCATCTAACAGGCAATCTGCAAGTGACGCTGACCGATACGGTTGGCTTTATCCAAGATCTACCAACAGAGTTGGTATCAAGCTTTAAGTCGACCTTGGAAGAAAGTAAGAATGTAGACCTCCTGGTCCATGTCATCGATGCGTCTGATCCTAATCCTGAAGAGCATGAAAAGACCGTGCTTTCGATCATGAAGGACCTGGATATGCTGGAGATCCCTCGCTTGACGCTTTACAACAAAGCAGATAAAGTAGCAGACTTTACACCAACCCAGACACCTTTTAGCTTGATTTCAGCACGCTCTGAGACAGCCCGTGAAGATCTCCAGGCTTTGCTTCTAGAAAAACTGAGAGAACTCTTTGTTCCCTTTACCATTCGCGTTCCCTTTTCAAAATCCTATCGGACACATGATCTAGAAACGGTTGCGATCATTGACCAGCGGGAATTTGAAGAGGATGTCGAGGTCATTCAAGGCTATATCGCAGAGAAAAATAAGTGGAAGTTGGAAGAATTTTATGACGGATTACGTTGATTTAGCAATAAAATATGGAGGCTATACCAGCCTCGATCGGGTCTATCTGACCAATCTTTTAAGCACGATCCCTGAGGAATTGCGTCTCCGTGTGATTACGCCTCCCCCAAGTGTGATCAACGCCTATTTTGCTGAGCTCTATCAAAAGAAGAGCCCCAAGGAGGCCATGGATTATTTCTTGGACTTAAGTCGGGTATTTGACTTATTCACAGTTCAGCAAAGCTTTGATGAACGAAAGCCCTTTATTCGCCTCAACTTATCTGGGAAGTCTTATGGCTTGGCTTACGTAAATGAAGAGCTAGCCTGTGTCTTTGCTGAACATCCAGCAGAAGATATCACCCCTGCCATTTTATTTGAAGTCGCAGAGATCTTTCCACATTGTTTGGTCTTTGAAAAAGATGGCAAGATCTGTCTGCAAGAGGCCGGCCCAGAAGTGGTCACAAAAACAGAAGCCCTCTCAGCTCTGACTGACTTGATGACCTTGGAAGATGGACGCTTGAAACTGTCAGGATATAACCAAGAAGAGCTCCTCGAGTTAGCGCAAGCCTACCCAGGCAACCTTTCTTTCCGTTCAGAGAACCGGACGGCCATGATTTATATAGATAGAAAGTAGACAATGGACATTCAATTTTTAGGAACGGGAGCTGGGCAACCCTCAAAAGCCCGTAATGTATCGAGCCTAGCGCTCAAATTGCTGGATGAGATCAATGAAGTCTGGCTCTTTGATTGTGGCGAAGCGACACAGAATCAAATTTTAGAAACGACCATTCGTCCGCGAAAGGTTAGCAAGATCTTTATCACTCACCTACACGGAGACCATATTTTTGGTTTGCCAGGTTTCCTCTCTAGTCGGGCCTTTCAGGCCAATGAAGAGCAGACGGATCTGGATATCTATGGACCAGTAGGCATCAAATCCTTTGTGATGACCAGTCTTCGCGTATCAGGCTCTCGCCTGCCTTACCGCATTCATTTTCATGAATTCGATGAACATTCTCTGGGCAAGATTTTAGAAACCGATAAATTTACGGTTTATGCGGAGGCTTTGGACCACACCATTTTCTGTGTGGGTTACCGGATCATGCAAAAAGACCTCGAAGGAACACTGGACGCAGATAAGCTGAAGGCAGCGGGTGTTCCCTTTGGGCCGCTCTTTGGTCAGGTTAAAAATGGCCAAGATGTCACCCTGGAAGATGGGACTAAGATCATTGCAGCGGATTATATTTCAGCCCCTCGGCCTGGTAAGATTATCACGATCCTCGGAGATACCAGAAAGACTGATGCTAGCGTCCGCCTTGGAGTCAATGCGGATGTCCTCGTCCATGAGTCTACCTATGGCAAGGGCGATGAGAAGATTGCTAAGAAACACGGCCACTCGACCAATATGCAGGCGGCAGAAGTGGCGCGTGAAGCTGGAGCCAAGCGCCTTCTTTTGAACCACATCAGTGCTCGCTTCTTATCAAAAGACATCAGCCAATTGCGCAAGGATGCATCCAGCATTTTTGAAAATGTCTATGTCGTCAAAGATTTGGAAGAAGTGGAGATCTAAGATGCGAACCATTCTCATAACAGGAGCAAGTGGAGGCTTGGCCCAAGAAATGGTCAAGCTCCTCCCTGAAGATCGGCTGATTCTCCTAGGTAGAAATCAAGAAAAACTGGAACAACTCTATGCCAGTCATCCTCAAGCTGAATGCATCGGGATTGATATCACTGATTCCTCAGCCGTCCAAGATTTGGTAGAAGAGCTCTATCAGCGCTACGGGCAGATTGATATCTTGGTCAACAACGCAGGCTATGGGATTTTTGAGGCCTTTGATCGCATTTCTGACCAGCAGGTGCAGGAAATGTTTGAGGTCAATACCTTTGCCCTCATGCAGTTTTCACGCTTGATGGGTGCGCACATGAAGGCAGCAGGAAAGGGGCACATCGTCAACATCGTCAGCATGGCGGGTCTCGTCGCAACTGCCAAATCCAGCCTTTATTCGGCTACCAAGTTTGCGGCCATCGGCTTCTCCAATGCTCTGCGGTTGGAACTCATGCCTTTTGGTGTCCATGTGACGACGGTTAATCCAGGCCCCATCCGGACCACTTTCTTTGATCAGGCAGACCCAGACGGAAGCTATGTCAAAGCTGTGGATCGCTACATTTTGGAACCAGACTTTGTGGCTAAGAAGATTGTTAAAAACTTTGGAAAACCAAAACGTGAGCTCAATCTTCCTTGGCTTTTGAACCTGACCCACAAGCTCTATACCCTTTTCCCACGCATCTCGGATAAGATAGCTAGCAAGATGTTCAATTTCAAATAGGAGGAGATCGATGGCCGCAAATATTCAAGCCTATTTAGAAAACCTTCGGCAACCCTGGGGACAGATCTATTATGATATCCTTTTTGAACAATTACAGGACATCAAGGGGAAGCGAGTGCTTGATTTCGGCAGTGGTTTTGGCCTTGTAGCCAACCACCTGGCGCAAGACAATCAAGTCCTTGCTGTGGAACCCAATGAGGAAATGGTGGCCTTGCGGGTCCAGGACCATCCCTACCAGCAACTCGTTGGGAGTCTGGACCAGATAGAGAGCTTTGAAGATGCCAGCTTTGATGTCATCCTCTGCCATAATGTCTTGGAGTATGTAGAGGATCGCAAGGTGGTTCTCAAGAAATTCATCCGTCTCTTGAAACCAGGAGGCTTGCTCTCTATCGTTAAGCACAATGAAGTTGGCCGCGTCCTGCAGACCGTCGTTTTTGAAAATGATACTCAAAAGGCGCTTGATCTCTTAGCAGGTCAGGATCTGGAAACCCACTCCATGGGTTTGGCACAGGCCTATGATCTAGATAGAGCAGTAGACGATCTAGCCCTCGAAGTTCAGGACTACCAAGGGATCCGTATCTTTTATGCCTTGCAGGACAATCGCTTCAAGGGCCAAGAAGGCTGGCGAGAGTCTATGCTCAAGATGGAGCTGGCCGTTTGCCAAGAGTCCCCTTACCGGGATATCGCCTTCTTCCAGCACTATAGGTTAAAAAGGAGTTAAGATGTTAGATTATAAAAAAGAAATTCCAGCGATGACAGACCTACTCGAACTCTACAGCTCGGTGGGTTGGACCAATTATACCAACAACCCATCTATGCTGGAACAAGCTGTCAAAGCCAGTCTCTGGCAGTTGGCCGTCTATGATGAGAAAGAGCTCGTCGCCTACATTCGCTTGGTAGGTGATGGCCACTCGGTTATTTTTGTGCAGGACCTTTTGGTAAGACCAGATTACCAGCGTCAAGGTATCGGAAGGAAACTCTTAACAGAGGCTTTAGCGACCTTCCCTACTGTCTATCAACGGCTCCTCGTCACTGAACGTAGCGAGAAAAATCTAGCCTTTTACCAGTCTCTCGGCTTTGTCGAACTTTCAGAGCAAGCCTGTACAGGGATGATTTATATGAAATAGAGAGTGGGACAGAAATCGGTAATTCGTTAGAATTCGATTTCGTCGTCCCACCTCCGCACAGTTGAGTAGGGCTGTAAAAGCTGATGAAATCAGCGTAGTAGAGCCCACTCAACCACTGCGCCTTGTTCGACAATCCAAAAACAATTGAGAGGCTAGGACTTTTGTCCCAGCCTTATCTATTTGACTGACAAAAGGGGTGATTGATGGTAAAATGAGGATGAGATTAGGAGGAGATGGAATGAAGAAGAAAATAAAATGGGGACTTGTCTTATGTTCGGTACTTATACCAGTATGTTTGAGTGCCTGCAAACAAGGAACTGTAGAAAAACAAGGTTCTTCGAATAAAGAAGTACAGAAGAAAATCGATCGAAAAAACATTCATTTTGACAAGACAGGACCTGCAGCAACATTTGATTGGGATGCAAAGAACAGTATCAGATACATAACGTTTGAAAAACTTCCACAATATATGAGGTCAGATGATAGCGATGGTATTTCAATATATGGACAGCAACCGAATGAAGCCTCTCTATCTGAGGAAGGAAGGGTTCAAAAAGCTTTGCAGGTCGTTGAAGGAGTCTATGTAGATCAAAGTAGAATAGACACAGTAATCAAGGCCAATGGGGCAAAAAATCAAGAAGATATGTATACTCGACTCTGGAACGATTATATTATCCCTAAAATTGAAAAAAACAGTAGTACTTTTGATCCAAATACTTATGTGGAATATCTTGGTGAGAAGTACCCCCTCAAAATATATGGTCCGATGTATTTGAAGCTCATGACGAATGCATTGAGCTTTGGAAAAAAATATGAGTTAAAGGGCTATGCAGTTAAGGGAAACAAAGTATTCATTCGCATTCAGGTACCAACTTACTTCCCAGAGCTTTTATCGAGAGGGAATAAATATTATAAAAATCCTAATGAGTCAGATTTCAATCAAGCCTTCTATGATTGGCTCGATGAATTCCATCAAAGGTATGCTGAAAAAGAAACAAATCGTGATGATCATATTTCCTATATCATGCTTTCAACAGTTTTACAACAGTTAGTTAACAAAAATTTCGAGGCAACCTCATTATCCGGTTATGCTGATAGTAAAACTTCGCCTACGGAATTCACGGTTGAAATGGAAGTGACAAATCAAGGTGATGTTCGAATTGATTTAAAAAACTTGGCTATTCTCTTACAAATCCCTCAACAAATGAAGGGGGATAATCAGTATGGTAAGCAAGATGAGAATAATATCTTTTGGACCATCCCATCTGGAAATAATAGTGATGGACAAAAGGTAAAAGAAAAATTAAAGAATTTTAACCCAAAAAATCCTGTTAAAAGCTATGCGATTGGAGAGCCAGTTGTATTTGCTAATGGCTTAGAAGTTACACTGAATCGTGTAACAGACGATCCAAATTTGGATGTTCAGGATGATCAAGACCGTATCGATACAAGGAAAAAACAACATCGATTGATCGTCGAATTCACCCTATCGAATACAACACCTCTCAGTATTGAAAATACTCCAGATTATACAAATGTAGATCTCTATGATGGCCATGGCAAATCTGCTTATATGTTGAATAATACTTTAAATTACAAACAGCCAACAGTCCTTGAAGCAGGAGAATCTGGTATATATAAAATTAACTATTTAACAGATGGGGATGGACCATTTACGGTTGTTTATGGTGATGCAAAATGGGTGATTCCAAAATAAGGAATACTTCTTGATAGGATAGGTTTAGTCTGATGTTTGTTTACTTTGAGTTTTTCTATCAGACAGTATTCACATAATGCAAGGATTTCCAAGAGTAGAAATCCTTTTTTTCAACCACTGACACTTTATAAGAATCATGGTAAAATAGTTTGTAGGAGCTAGTGATTAGGAGGAACTGTTTATGCCTAAGTTATTTAAGTCAAAGATATTTTTATTTACTTTATTCGTCGTTATGATTGGTTCTATCTCCTCTATCAAAGAACAACTTCGTGAAAGAGAATTGCGTCAGTATGTTCAATGGAAACCGAGGCCAGTAATTAAGGACTATGAATTTATTCATAACGGGGAAGCACTAGTCATCGAATGGGACGATGTTGATGAGAGAGAATTAATTGAAGAAGTTAATAATGGTAAACCAAAATTTGCGTACCAACTTAATACACCTAATGGTGCAAGTGGTGAGCGCTATATCATGCAAGAAAGCTATAAGTTAAAAGCGAGTAGTGATAAGTTTTTAGCCTATAGAATTGCACCAGATTCGGCGCCTTATCTAAGCTACAATGAGCCCAAAGAAGGGGAGTATTGGTTGATTGATGTATACGACACGCACGATCGAAACCTAAAACCTAAAACCTATGATGTCTTTAAAATGGTACGTGACTATAATAAGAAATATATCCCACTCGATATTTCAGAAGAAATATACGAAACAGAGGACAATGAAGCCTACTTTCTTATTACTATGTTAGCACCCAAGGAATCAAACGTAGTGATTGAAAATGGAGCTATGAAAGTTGTTACGGAGGGGTTTAACGAGACTTCACAGTATCCGGTTGAGCTGGGGCTGATCGATGCAAAAACAGGAAAAATATCTAAAAAGAGTTCCTCTGGTAAAAGTGTTGAAGAAGTTAAAACGGAGTCAAAACAGAGATTTGAGAATAGACATCCATTTGCCTTTATGCTAGGAACTGGATTATTTGGTCCCAGAGCAAATCACTTAAGTTCTAGAGGCTTACAACTTAGGTTTAATCAAAGTTTTAGGGAAACTGAAAAGAATATCATACCTTTAGCTTCAGCCTACCCAAAGGTCTATCAGATGATGAAAAATCAGTATCGATCAACTTTGTATTTTTTAGGCGAGGAAGATGTAGAGTTTCAACTCTCCTTTTTGGAATTACTACATGATTCCTATGGTTCTTTCGTTAAAAATTTCACGCTTCCTGCTGATTTTTCAATAGATGAGCAAGAGCACCTTGTTCAGAATAAAGAAGAATTCCTTCGATACTTCAAATCCCAGCCTCAAAAAAAACAGTACTAATTTCGAGTTAGCTCTTATGAATATATTTTACGAAGTAACACCCAGAAGGATACCTAAGGAAAGAGCTTTTTAAAAATTTAACTATTCCCGCAGAATTTTCAAAAGATGGGCAAGAACATCTTGCGAATAACAAAAAAGAATTTTTCCAATATTTTAAAAAGGAATTAAATCAAAGTAAGGATACTACAGAGTTCTCATTGCTGAGACGCTTATATGAAGTACAGAACTACGTGGTCTCTAGAGATTTTGGTCAGTCCTTCGGTAATCTGACCATACCAGATGAGTATACTAAAGATGGGAAGGTTCATGTCGTTCAAAATGATGAAGAATTCTTCAAATATATGGATTTAGAGAAAATTCCTAATAAAAAGATGAAAGAAGATATTAAAAAAATGTTCCCATATGATGTAAAAAATTAATCGATTAGGTCGGATTTAACAAGGAGGTCAGGCTATGAAGCCAAACTATTTCAAACTATTCGCAGGAATTCCACTTATTCTTTGTTGCCTATTTCTTTCCAGTTGTAAGATCATGAAACCGAGTGATTATAAAAAAGCGAAGGAAGTTGTCAGCAGTGAGCTTGCTAAGGTTGGTCTTCATGGAAATGTTAAAATTAATCGTCTTTCCTGGCAGGCTTTAGAAATTCCAGGTTATAATGTCGATTTTACTTATTCGGAGAAAACCTATGACGGTCAAACCGTACCTCTTGAGGTGCATGCTTTCTTACAAAATGACTGGTCTGATCCCTATGGACAAACCACTCCAAGTTATAAAGAAGTTTTTACAGAGCAGAAGATAGTACAGAAAAAAGAGGCCCAACTACTGGATAAGCTTAAAAAGCAGGATTTAGGCCTGACTCTCTCTTATTTTCATTTTATCTCCAATGTTGATTCTTCTTATCAAAAGGAGTCTGCAGAAGAGTTGGAAGAACTGGCGGCTCAAAATAGGCAAGAAGGAAAGAATGATTTCGCGGGTTATTACCAGATTCCGTACGCCACCCTTATTCAAAAGGGGATGGTTCGTATGATGATCTCAGTAGAAGATGACCAAGCCATCCAGGAAAAGGATTTAAAAGCTGCTGCTAAAAAGTTGGATGCCAGTGATCTTCCAGATGGTGATTATGATTTCTATTATCTGGATTTCAAGAATAAAGATCATGAATCCATCACTTATAAATTCAACGTTAAGGATGGACAGGTTGTGAAATTGGATCAGTAAAAAAGGTAAAATAGAAAAAACGACAGCTCAGGATGAAGGTCCCTGAGCTGTTTTTGTTATCTATTAAAGAAAAACGGGATAAAAAAGAGAACCTTTCGGTTCTCTCTTATTTGTTTCAACTTCTACGAATGAGAGTAGAAGTTTCTTCGTTAGGGGGTTGATAGAAGTAAGGACTGTTCCTAATGATACGATTAGTTATCAGTCAATTTCCGTTTGATTCCAACAGCACCTGCTAAGACAAGAATTCCTGAGAAGACAAGTCCAGATGCAACAACTTCCCCTGTATTTGGAAGAAGCGATTTGCGACGTCCACCATTGTTTCCACCATTTGAACCTGGCGCACTTGGTGTCGTTGTGGTACCAGAATGACTAGGTTTATTTGGATTTTCTGTAGTAGATGAAGAAGTCTTAGGTTCTACAGTTGTAGTAGTTGTTGTTGTTTCTTCTTCACTACTATTCTGGTTTTGTGGTTCTTCTGGTGTTGTAGTAGGAGGAGTCTCAGGTGTTGTAGTTGAAGTAGTCTTAGGCTCTGGAGTCGTAGTTGAAGTAGTCTTAGGCTCTTCAGAAGTAGTTGAAGTAGTCGAAGGTTCATCGGTAGTCGTTACTGTAGTCTTAGGCTCTTCAGTTGTAGTTGAAGTAGTCTTAGGCTCTTCAGTTGTAGTTGAAGTAGTCTTAGGCTCTTCAGTCGTAGTAGTTGTAGTTGTAGGCTCTTGAGTCGTAGTAGTTGTAGTTGTAGGCTCTTGAGTCGTAGTAGTTGTGGTTGTAGGCTCTTGAGTCGTAGTAGTTGTAGTTGTAGGCTCTTGAGTCGTAGTAGTTGTGGTTGTAGGCTCTTGAGTCGTAGTAGTTGTGGTTGTAGGCTCTTGAGTCGTAGTAGTTGTAGTTGTAGGCTCTTGAGTCGTAGTAGTTGTAGTTGTAGGCTCTTGAGTCGTAGTTGTAGTGGTTGTAGGCTCTTGAGTCGTAGTAGTTGTGGTTGTAGGCTCTTGAGTCGTAGTTGTAGTAGTCGTAGTGGTTGTGGTTGTAGTTGTAGTTGTAGTTGTAGTTGGTTTATTTGATGTGTTGACCACTTTAATCACGTTGTCATCATCAATTTTCTCAACTTTAGAAGTGTAACCTTCTGGAGTGTTGGTTTCCACTACTGAGTACTCAATCTTCTTACCGTCTTTGATACCTGGCAAATTTGTAAATGCTGCTTTCCAGCCAGAAGCTTTTGTAAGGGTTTGTGTCATCCCATCCAAGGCTTTGCCGTCCGCATACAATTGAACCGTAATATCTTTACGGTCAGCTTCCTCATCACCAACCCATTCTTTTTGAACAGTGATAGTTTTGTCACCGCTCACCCAGAATTTCAATTCAGTGTTGTTCCAGAATGCTGGGTCAGTTTGAGGTGTTGTGATTTCATCAGCTGTCAATGTAGCGTTGTTATCAACACGGATGGTTGTCTTAGGAATTAATGTTTGGTATTCAACGATCAATTCATCGCTAGATGCTGTTTTAAAGACATCACTGACATCTGATAAATTCACAGTAAATCCATTGCCGTCCGCATCGAATTTCACATGTTTCCAGAAGTCCCAACCAGAAGCAACCACTTGTCCACCTTTTCTCAAAGTAAAGGAAGGTTTCAAGTAAGTTCCCACAAAGAATTCATTTGCAGCGTGGTTTGCAGCAGGAGCAAAAGTGATTTTTGAGTAATCGACTGCTGGAGCTTGGATTTTATCTGACACAACAGGGTTTGTGATGGCTTGTTTCTTACCATCCCCGTTGATACGGATGAACCATTTTGTTAGATAGTAGTCATCTCCAACATTCATCCAAGCATAGTTTTCAGATACATCTAATTTGAATGTCTTAGCTACATAGTCACCTGTAAGGTTGTATTTATTTAAAACTGATTCAAATACGCCAGGACCATCAGGACGTGTGATGACAACGGATTCGGAACCAACCTTAGAAGTGGCAGTTTTGTTGCCAGGATTTCCTGGTGTGCTATCCCATTCTGCTTTGTATGAGAAACCACCCTTAACGTTTTGGTTCATGGATTCGATTGCTTTTTTAAAGGTGAAAGTAATCTTTTTGTTTGTCATCGAAATGGTTGCGACTTCAGCTCCATTTGCTTGGAGTGATTGAGTTGCAACTTCAGTGATATTGACACCTTCTGGAGCATCAATGGTAAACGTATCACCGTCTTTAACTGATTTACCAGTTAAATCCCAGTCAAATGAAAAGGTAACCTTTTGTCCATTTGTTTGGGCCTTTAAGTTGGTGACGGTTGGTGAAACAGTGGCCGCGCTTACGGGTTTGATCACAGACAAGCCCAAGGCTACCACACCGATGATAGCTACAAATGCAACTATCTTTTTATAAAGAGATTTCAATTGGCCTCATTTCCTTTCTTCGGCCTGCCCGTTCCGAGGTTTTTCTATATAGTGATATATCCTAAAACAGAAAGGCTTCCAATTTCTACTCCATGAAACCAGCTGCCTCAGTCTAAGATAGATTGATGAAATGTTTGCTCCCTTTTAAGCAATAAAAGAAAACAAACCCACCGACAAAATCAGCTCAAACCCTCTAACTACATTTGTTTAGATAGAAAAACAAGGGAAATGACAAGCGTCATAATGTTAAAGTGATAATAAACGTTGCAAATTTTAACAGAATAATCATCCCATTGCATATTTAAAAGATTATTATCATCATTATTATATTCTTTTAGTATGATAAGTCAAGTTAAATGCAACAAAAATAACGAAAAATGTTGATTTTGGTTTTTGTATAAGTCGACCTTTTATTTCCCGCCATTTTAGCCTTTCATGTTATAATATTCAGATAAGAAAAAGAGGAGACCAAAAGCTAGATGATCACTTCAAAATACGATTGGCAGTTAGCTTCGCCAAGTGCAGATGAGGCCTTTTTAGCCCTTGCCAAAAAAGCAGGCCTGGAAGCGTCCGTAGCAACCTTGCTGTATGAGCGTGGCATTCAGACCAAAGAGGATTTAGAAGACTTTTTAGAACCCAAGCTGGAGAAGCTACACGACCCTTATTTGCTCCATGATATGGACAAGGCAGTGGAGCGCATCCGACGGGCCATCGAAGATTATGAGCAGATCCTCATCTACGGAGACTATGACGCGGACGGGATGACCTCGGCCTCTATTATGAAGGAAACCTTGGAGCAGATGGGTGCAGAGGTGCAAGTCTACTTACCTAACCGCTTTACAGACGGCTACGGTCCCAATGAGAGTGTCTACAAATACTTTATCGAGCAGCAAGGCATTTCCCTGATTGTCACGGTGGACAATGGGGTCGCGGGCAATCAAGCCATTGCCATGGCCCAAGCGATGGGAGTCGATGTTATCGTGACCGACCACCACTCTATGCCAGAGGTTTTACCGGATGCATATGCGATCATTCATCCGGAGCATCCAGATGCGGATTATCCCTTCCATTATCTAGCAGGATGTGGTGTGGCCTTTAAGTTGGCCTGTGCCCTCTTAGAGGAAGTACCAGTCGATCTCTTAGACTTGGTAGCAATTGGGACCATTGCTGACATGGTCAGCCTGACAGATGAGAATCGGATCCTGGTCAAATACGGTCTGGGTGTTCTCCAACATACCCAGCGCATGGGCTTGCAGGAGCTCTTGGAGATCGCAGGGATTCGTCCGGAGGATGTCAATGAAGAAACGGTTGGTTTTCAGATTGCTCCTCGTCTCAATGCCCTTGGCCGCCTCGATGATCCCAATCCGGCCATTGAACTACTGACTGGCTTTGACGATGAAGAGGCGCACGAGATTGCCCTCATGATTCATCAAAAGAATGAAGAACGTAAAGAAATTGTCCAAAGCATCTATGACGAAGCTAAAACTATGGTCGATCCGAGCTTGTCCGCCCAAGTCTTGGCCAAGGAAGGCTGGAATCCAGGGGTCCTTGGTATTGTAGCTGGCCGTCTATTAGAAGAGCTTCATCAGCCGGTCGTTGTTTTAAGTATCGAAGATGGACGGGCTAAAGGAAGCGCTCGGAGTCCTGAGTCGGTCAATATCTTTGAGGCCCTCGATCCTCACCGGTCGCTCTTTGTCGCCTTTGGAGGACATGCCGGTGCAGCAGGGATGACGCTCGAGGTGGACCAACTCCCTGCCTTGTCTCAGGCTCTTACGGATTACATTGCAGAACAAGAGATTGATCTCAGCAGCAAGTCTAGCTTAGCGATCGATGAGGAATTGCATCTAACAGAGCTAACGCTTGAAACCTTGAAAAGCTTTGATCGCTTGAGTCCATTTGGCATGGACAATAAAAAGCCCGTCTTTCTGGTCCGTAACTTCAAGGTAGAAGGGGCGCGCTCAATGGGAGCTGGCAATGCCCACTTGAAACTCAAGATCTCTCAAGAAGATGCGACCTTTGAGGTGGTTGCCTTTGGCTTGGGAAGCTTAGAGGCAGAGTTTGCACAGGCGCAAGACCTAGAGCTAGCTGTGCAGTTGTCGGTCAACCAATGGAATGGCCAAACAACCTTGCAGCTCATGCTGGTTGATGCGCGTGTGGACGGCGTGCAGCTCTTTAATATCCGCTCTAAAAATGCTAGTCTCCCCGCAGGTGTTCCTGTTCTTGATTTTACCCAAGAACTGCCAGATCTGACAGGCGAGCCCGCTGTTGTAGTTGGAAATATCCCTGAGGATTTAGAGCAACTACGGCAAATCTTCCAAGAGCATGATTTCCAAGCCGTCTATTTCAAAAATGAGATCGCCAAAGCCTACTATCTGACAGGATACGGTAGCAGGGACCAGTATGCCAAACTCTATAAGACCATCTACCAGTACCCGGAATTCGATGTCCGCTATAAACTCAAAGACCTAGCAGCCTATCTCAAGATCCAGCAGATCCTCCTGGTCAAAATGATTCAGATCTTCCAAGAGCTGGGCTTTGTGACTATTGAAAATGGCATCATGAAAGTCAATAAAGAAGCAGAAAAACGCGAAATCGCAGAAAGCAGCATCTACCAAAACCTCAAACAAACCGTGAAAGAGCAGGAGTTGATGGCCCTTGGAACGGTTCGTGAAATCTACGACTATCTGACAGGTCAGGCCTCATGAAAAAACACCTAAAACAGTTTCTCTGGCTCACCCCCTTCTTGCTTTTTGCTCTTTATTGGCTAGGAATCTACCTGAGCCTCAAAAACCCCATGGAAGAAATTAACTACTCTGAAAATGGTGGGTGGATACGCTACGTGATGTTCAAGCCTTATACGCAGATCATTGGAAGTGATGATACTTTTCAAGAGGGTGAAGGACATAAAACTTTCTCTTTTTCCAAAAATATTGTTGATGATAAGCAACATCTTTCTGTAACAGTATTTAAGGGAACTTCTGATTGGTTATATTTGTATGATCATGAGTTGGATAGTAAAACCATGATTGGATTTGGATTTGTTTATGACTCTCATAAAAAAGCTATAGTGCAAGAAAAAGTATATCTAGAAACAGATAACAAAATCTATAAAGACCAGCAACTCCTTGATCAACTTGCCGCCTATGGCAAAGACCGTGCTTGGCTTCGAAACCAAAGCAAGAAGGTTGCTGAACAATATATTCTTGGTACTTGGTTCAAAAACGGAAGCTCTCGCTATTCCTTGAAGAACCTAGGTGATATGAAAATCGAGTACAATAAATTGATAGATGAATAGTAAGCATGTTTCCAATCCCACATCATTTTTCGGATGTGGGATTTTTGCTTTTGACGCGAGAGCTTGGGAAAATGATTTGGCAAAAATGATGCAAGTTAGTAGAATTCATGGTATAATGGAATGTAAAAATTTTTTATGAAAGAAAGTTAACCATGAATTTAAAAGATTACATTGCAAGCATTGAAAACTATCCACAAGAAGGAATTACCTTCCGTGATATCAGCCCTTTGATGGCAGATGGCAATGCTTATAGTTATGCGATTCGTGAAATCGTTCAATACGCGACGGATAAGAAAATCGACATGATCGTTGGTCCTGAAGCGCGTGGTTTCATCGTTGGATGTCCGGTCGCTTTTGAGTTGGGAATTGGATTTGCGCCTGTTCGTAAACCTGGAAAATTGCCACGTGAAGTCATCTCTGCTGACTACGAAAAAGAATACGGTGTAGATACCTTAACCATGCACGCAGATGCCATCAAACCAGGCCAACGCGTCCTCATCGTTGATGACCTTTTGGCTACGGGTGGTACCGTTAAAGCAACCATCGAAATGATCGAAAAACTCGGTGGCGTCGTTGCAGGTTGTGCCTTCTTGATCGAGCTCGATGATCTTAAAGGCCGCGAAGCGATCGGCGATTACGACTACAAAGTCTTGATGCATTACTAATATAGTCTAATACTATAACTGGCTACAGAAAAACCATAATTGAAAACTATAAGCTCCTATCATATAATGTTAGTTAAGAACTTGTAAGATGGGAGCTTTTTATGCCAATTACTCTAGATAAAAAATTACCAGCAGTCGATATCCTTCGTTCAGAAAATATTTTTGTCATGGATGATGTTCGAGCAACTCACCAGGATATTCGTCCTATAAATGTTCTGATTTTGAATCTCATGCCGACTAAGGAAGCAACTGAGACTCAACTGCTACGCCTCCTGGCCAATACGCCCTTGCAGATCAATGTAGATTTCCTCTATATGGCGAGCCATAAGTCTAAAAATACAGCGGCCGAGCATATGGAGAGTTTTTACAAGACTTTTGAGGATATCAAGGATAATTACTATGACGGCTTGATTGTGACGGGGGCGCCTGTCGAAAAGATGGACTTTGAGGAAGTGGACTACTGGGAAGAGTTGACCCAGGTCTTTGAATGGGCCAAGCGTCATGTTTTTTCTACCCTGCACCTCTGTTGGGGAGCCCAGGCTGGTCTGTACCACCGTTACGGGATTCAAAAAGTTGAGCTCTGTGACAAATTATCTGGCATCTATGACCAGGTAGTGGTGCGTCCTGAGAGTCTTCTCATGAGAGGCTTTGACGACCGTTTCCTTGCCCCTCATTCCCGCTATACCGATATTCCTTTGAAGGAAGTTCTGGAAAAGAGTAATCTTCAGGTGATCGCTCAGGGAAATGAGGTTGGGTTGTCCATCATTGCTAGTCCGGACATGCGTGAGGTGTATAGCTTTGGCCATCTGGAGTATGATCGCGATACGCTGGCGAAAGAATACCACCGAGATGTCAAGGCAGGCTTGGATCCAGCCCTTCCAAAAAATTACTTTGATGAGAATGATGCCAATACAGAACCTCGCATTCGTTGGAATCTAGCTGCGACGACTTTCTTTAGTAATTGGATCAACTATGCGGTTTATCAAGAAACACCTTACCGCTTGGAAGAATTGGAAAAAGATATTTCATTTTATGGTTACCTATAAAGGGGAATTATGACATATTCACAAGCATTTAAGTATGGCAACTTGGTTCTTCCAAGTGCCTTGCTTTTTCATTATCATGAATTGTTTGACCAAGCAGATGATTACTTGGTTTGGCAGTTTTTCTTCCTTCAAAATACGACTGGCCAAGAGGCCTTAACTCCCAATCAGATTGCTAGTCATCTAGGAAAAACGGTGACAGAGGTCAATCGGATTATGTCCAATCTGACCACCAAGGGACTCCTTCAGTACCGGACCATTGAGCTCAATGGCGAGATTGAAGCCATCTTTGATGCGACCATTGCCCTGGAGCGCTTGGATGAGATTTTAGAATCCCAATTACAAGGGAAGGCACAGAGCGCGCCCGCTAAGGGAAATGTCATCAAGGATTTGGTGGAAACCTTCCAACAAGAACTGGGACGACTCTTGACACCTTTTGAGATTGAAGACCTGACCAAGACTGTGCGCGAGGATCAGACAGATCCAGATGTGATCAAGGCAGCATTACGAGAAGCTGTCTTTAACGGCAAGCCTCACTGGAAATATATCCAAGCCATTTTACGCAACTGGCGCAGTGAAGGCATCAACAGTCTAGCCCAAGTAGAGGCGAAACTACAAGAACGCGAACAAGCCAACCCACGCAATGTGACAGTTTCAGACGATTTCTTGAAGGCCATGGATTTGTGGAAGGATTAGGAGGAGATGTCTTAAAGGATGAAACGGGGAGATAAAAAAAGAAAATATAGATGGTTATATCCTACGATACTTTTAGTTGGGCTGATTTTACTATTTAGTGTCGTCAGCTATTGTTTTGCGCGTACAAGTATATTGTCATCAGGTCTGTATCCGGTTGAAGATAGCCTAGTACAGGCAGGCTATTCAAAAACAAAAGATGGCTATACAAAAAAAGAAGCTGACGTGACGATCCAGATAAAATGGAATAAAAAAACAAAAGAATTTGATAAGAATCACTATCATTTTAAAGTAGACAAGGATACGACTTTCTTATCGAAAGATTATGTTGATAAGGAAGTACTTGAAACACTAACAAATGGTCAATTATCGAATCAATTTGGCTTTGTTCATTACACAAAAGCTAAAAAGAAGGAGTGGCTAAAGGATTCTCCTAGATTGGTAGCCCATGCGGGTGGTGCGATTCGAGAAAAAGAATACAACACCTTTTATACTAATTCCTTAGAAGCTTTGCAACAGAATTATAGTCTAGGACATCGCTTGTTTGAAATGGATTTTTATCTGACAAGTGATAAAAAATTGGCTGCTGTTCATGATTGGAATCAGTTTGGAAACAAAAATGATGTTGCTCTTTCTTCTGATGAATGGAAAAAATTTAAGGCTTATGGTTCTCCAGAAACACCAAGTCGTTTCACGACGATGTTAGTGGGAGATGTCTTGGATCAAATGGTGATCAATAAAGATATGGTTTTGATCACAGATACTAAATCTATGGAAATTCCCAAAGAAGATATGATCATTCAATTTCAAGATATTGTTTCAGAAGCGAAAAAGCGAGACAAGGAACTATTGGATCGTGTGATTCCACAAGTCTATAATCAAGATATGTTCGGAGAAATTGAAGCTATTTATCCTTTCCAGCATGTTATCTATACCTTGTATTCTTCGCCAGATAGTGCAGAAGAGGTTATCGATTTCATTTCAAAACATGATGAAATCGAGGCAGTAACGATTTCATTTGCTGATCCTCGCTTCAATCCAGACTTTATAAATGCAGTTCATCGACTTGGAAAACGTATTTACATTCATACTATCCATACTTATGATGATTTAACTAAGTATGCGAATGTAAATGTTGACGGTTTTTATACTGGCTTGTTGACTCCTGAAGATGTAGCCTTGTATGAATCAGTTTCTAAATAGAAAAAGACTAGCACTTTATAAAAGTGCTAGTTTTTGAATGTAGACAAATTTTTTCGAAATAAAATGGCGCAAAAATATATGTTTTTTTAGCGTCAGACAAGCGAATATTGGAACTTTCCGCTGTGAGAAAAGCACCTGAAACACTATTGTTTCAGGTGCTCGGAATTATTGAGACCTTAGGCTCAATAATTAGTCTTGGAACTTCGGAGAAGTTCGCAGACGTCCGTACTCACATAAGGAAAGTTTTTAATAAGTTTCTGTCTTCAATCTTAAGCTAAAATGCAAGCTAAAATGTTTATAAATAATCAGCATAGGCTTTTTCTAGTTTACTAAGGAGTTCTTGTTTTTCCTCGTCACTGGCAAAGGAAGCCTGAATGGCATCAACATTGTGCTGGTAAAAGTCAGCTTCCTTGGTTTGGAAATGTTGATGGTAGAGGGTGTATTCCTTGGTGAGGTCGGTATCAGATACTGTCCGGTTATCGGTATTGATACTGATCCGAGCACCGGCTGCCTTCATCTTCAGATAAGGGAAATCTTCTATAGTCGGCGCTGCTTTTGTTTGGAGGTTGCTGGTCAAGCAGAGTTCACCAGTGACCCCGTTGTCAATAAAGGATTGGAGTAAGGCCGGTTCATGAGATAGAGCCGTCACGTGGCCATTGCGTTTGATGCCAAAAGCAATCGATTGGGCTACAAAGTGTGGGCAATGACACTCACCTGCGTGAAGCGTCATAGGGCGATGGTAACTTTTGACTTGCTCGATTAAAGGTCGAATATCTTCTGGAGAGTAGTTGTGCTCATCTCCAGCAAAGTCAAAACCGACAAAATCTTGATCACTAACTTGGTTCGCTTCTGCTAGAATGCGAGAGGTGAGTTCTTGATCGGACTGTCGCATGCCACAGACCAAGGCTTTTGCAACAATGCCAAATTCCTCCTTGGCTTGGCGCAGTCCTTCACAGACAGCATCGATAGTTTCTGGGACGGTTAGCCCTTGGTTCATGGACAATTCTGGTGCAAAGCGGACCTCGATGTAGACGACATTTTCAAGAGCAGCTTGCTTGGCCACATCGTAAGCAGCAAGCGTCAAGGCTTCCTTGGTTTGGAGGAGCGGCCGAATGTAGTCAAAGGCCTCCAAATAGTCCAAGAGATTCTCACAGTGGGCAGGTGCAGAGACATGGTGTTTGAGCTCTTCATCGCTAGCAGGGAGGTCAATATTGGCCATGGCTGCCAATTGGCGAATAGTCGGAAGCGACAAGGAACCGTCTAAGTGACAGTGGAGTTCTGTCTTTGCCAAACTATGAAAATCGATCGTGGACATGGTTTTCTCCTTAAAATTGTATTTTTTCTATACTATCATTTTGCCAAGAAAAGTCAAGTAGCGTTCGCGTAGCAGATCTTTGAAAGGGAGGCCGATATTTGATATGCTAAGAGTAGCGAAATAAAGGAGAAGAAAGATGTCAGACTATCAATTACCAGAAGTATGGAAAGCACCGAGCCAAATGGGAGGAGCCTGGGGTGGCTTGAACCAACCAACAGCAGGTGCCCGCTTTGAACAAACCCTTCCAAAAGGCGACCAGCATTTCCAACTCTATACCCTTCCAACACCCAATGGGATCAAGGCCACCATTATGCTGGAGGAATTGAAAGATCTGGGAGTGGATGCAGGCTATGACGCTTATCGGATCAAGATTGGTGAGGGAGATCAGTTTGGTAGTGACTTTGTAGCCATCAATCCCAATTCGAAAATTCCAGCCATGTTGGATCAATCAGGCGATCAAGCTATTCGTGTCTTTGAATCAGCTAATATTCTCTTGTATCTAGCTGAGAAATTTGGCAAATTAATCCCGACTGATCCGTCTAAACGGACAGAGGTGCTCAACTGGCTCTTCTGGCAGACAGGTGCAGCACCATTCTTAGGGGGAGGCTTTGGTCATTTCTTCCACTATGCACCAGAGAAAATCGAGTATGCCATCAACCGCTTTGCCATGGAAGCCAAACGGCAATTGGACCTATTGGACAAGGAACTTGCCACTAAACCTTATATCGCAGGGGATGACTATACCATTGCAGATATTGCCATCTGGTCTTGGTATGGCCGTCTAGCCCAAGACAAGGTCTGGGACCGTGCAGGAATTTTCTTAGATGTGAAGGAATATAAGCATCTGCAAGCTTGGACAGAGAAAATTGCCAATCGCCCAGCTGTAAAACGTGGCTTGGAAGTAGAGTATAAGGAAATTAATGCATAAGAAAAGGGCGCCGTTGCGCCTTTTTTTAATGGTGCAAACATGGTATACTAAAAGATGGAATAAAAGTTTAGAAAGTAGCACATGGAATTTACAAAATTATCAAATCGCTTGGACTTGGTGGCCAGTTTCGTCCCAGCTGGAGCGCGTCTGTTGGATGTGGGGAGTGACCATGCTTATCTCCCAATCGCCCTATTACAAGAAGGTAAGATTGAGGTTGCTATTGCTGGTGAAGTTGTAGAGGGACCCTATCAGTCTGCCCTGCAAAATGTCGCCGATAATGGCTTAGAGGACAAGATTGAAGTCCGCCTAGCCAATGGCTTGGCTGCCTTTGAACCAACAGATGGCATTTCCTGTATCACCATTGCTGGCATGGGAGGACGCTTGATTGCAGACATCCTAGCCGCAGGTCTAGAAAAATTAGCCAATGTCTCTCGCTTGGTCCTCCAGCCCAATAATCGAGAGGATGAATTGCGGAGCTGGTTAGTAGACCATAATTTCCGTATTGTCGATGAAGCCATCTTGGAAGAAAATGAGAAGTTCTATGAGATCCTCGTAGTCGAACAGGGTTCTCAAGAGTTATCAGCTAAGGAACTACGCTTTGGTCCCTATTTGATGCGGGAACAAGCTCCAGCCTTTGTCCAAAAGTGGTCCAAGGAAGTGGAGAAATTAGCCTTTGCCTTGGAGCAGGTCCCTGTTGAGAATCAATCTGCCAGAGCATCGTTAGAAGAGCGCATCGCACAAATCAAGGAGGTTCTACATGTTAGCAAGTGAAGTCATCAAACGCTATGAAGCCTATTGTCCTCAGGAGCTTTCCATGGAGGGAGATGTCCGTGGCTTACAGGTCGGCACCTTGCAAAAAGACATCCACAAGGTCATGGTTGCCTTAGATATCCGCGAGCAGACGGTGGCTGAAGCCATCGCCCATGGGGTGGACTTGATCATCGTCAAGCACGCGCCTATTTTCCGTCCGATTAAGGATCTGGTAGCCGATCGGGCCCAAAATCAGATTTATATCGATTTGATCAAGCATGATATAGCAGTCTACGTCAGCCATACTAATATTGACATTGTCCCAGATGGTCTCAACGATTGGTTCTGCCAGCTCTTGGACATTGAAGATACAGAACCCCTCAGTATGACGGGAGAAGGGCTCGGAATTGGTCGCATCGGTCGGGTAGCTACTCAAACCTTTGGACAGTTGGCTAGCAAGGTTAAAGAAACCTTTGGCTTAGATGCTTTGCGCATAGTCAGTTATGACCAGGCAGATTTGGAACGGGTTATCAAGCATGTCGCTATCTGTGGAGGAAGTGGCCAGTCCTTTTACAAGGATGCTCTCGCTAAGGGAGCAGAGGTCTATATCACAGGAGATATTTACTACCACACGGCTCAGGACATGCTGAGCGATGGCCTCTTGGCCTTGGACCCAGGTCACCATATCGAAGTTCTCTTTGTGTCAAAATTAGTAGAAAAGCTCAATCAGTGGAAGGCTGAGGAAGCCTGGGAGATTGAAGTGATTGGCAGTCAAGCCAGCACCAATCCTTTTTACCATATCTAAGGGGTCATGATGAAAGTTGCCATTATCGGTGCAGGGATCGTGGGATCCACTGCCGCCTATTATTTATCCAAAGAAGCACAAGTGGATGTGACCGTCTATGACCATGGAGTCGGCCAAGCAACCAAGGCGGCTGCTGGCATTATCAGTCCCTGGTTTTCCAAGCGGAGAAATAAAGCCTGGTATCGCCTGGCTCGTCTGGGAGCAGATTTTTACCAAGAATTGGTAGAAGACCTGGACAAGGACGGTATTCATACAGATTTTTACCAGCAGACGGGTGTCTATCTTCTCAAGAAAAAGGAGGAGAAATTAGACGAACTCTATCAGTTGGCGCTGAGCCGTCGGGAGGAATCTCCCTTAATCGGGGACTTGGCGATTTTGAATAAGGAAGAAGTAGCCCAGCAATTCCCAGGTCTACAAGGCTTTGAGAATCTCCTTTATGCATCAGGTGGTGCTCATGTGGAGGGAGCCCTTCTAACGGAAACGCTTCTTAAAGCCAGTGGGGCAAGAGTGATCAAGGAAGAGGTTGCTCTCTCAGTCTCAGATGATGGCTATCAGATTGCAGGAGAAAGCTATGAACAAGTCATCCTGGCAACAGGAGCCTGGTTGGGGCAGGTACTCAAGCCACTCGGCTACCAGGTTGATGTCCGTCCGCAAAAAGGACAGTTGAGGGATTATCAGTTAGACCTAGATACTGATGATTATCCTGTGGTCATGCCTGAAGGAGAGCTGGATATCATTCCATTTCAGCAGGGCAAGATCAGTATGGGAGCCACCCATGAAAATGAGATGGGCTTTGACCTGACGGTGGATCAAGTTCTTCTAAATCAGATGGAAACAGAGGCCTTGACCTATTATCCAGAACTCGCTCAAGCGGAAGTTATCGGGGAGCGCGTGGGAACTCGTGCCTACACCAGTGACTTTTCACCATTCTGGGGAACTGTTCCTGATCAAGCAGGCCTCTATGTCGCTAGTGGACTAGGTTCGTCCGGACTCACAACTGGTCCCCTCATTGGTTGGCATCTAGCCCAACTCGTAGCAGGAGGAAACCTGCGCTTAGATCCAGCGGATTATCCAGTTGAACAATATGTGAAGAAGTAGGCTGGGACAGAAGTCCTAGCCTCTCAATTTTCTTTGGATTGTCGAGCAAGACGCAGTGGTTGAGTGGGCTCTACTACAAGGTAAGATTTTCAGACGGCTCAGTCAAGGAGCAGTAATCTATTTGAATCATGAGTAAGACCAATGCTAACAATTCTACAACTCTCATATCCTGTCATCACCTTGTAACACAAATGCAAGGTGACTTTTTTATATAAACATGATAAAATAAGGGTAATGACTACGTAGAAAGGCCTAACATTATGAAAGGTATTATTTTAGCAGGGGGCTCAGGAACTCGCTTGTATCCATTGACACGTGCGGCTTCTAAACAATTGATGCCCATTTATGACAAACCAATGATCTACTATCCGCTGTCAACCCTTATGTTGGCTGGGATCAAAGATATCCTGATTATCTCGACTCCTCAAGACCTACCTCGTTTTGAAGAGCTTCTTGGAGATGGTTCTGAGCTAGGAATTTCTCTCTCTTATGCAGAGCAACCAAGTCCTGATGGTTTGGCGCAAGCCTTCATCATCGGAGAAGACTTTATTGGTGACGACCACGTTGCCCTCATCCTTGGGGATAATATCTTCCACGGAAATGGCTTAACCAAGATGTTGCAACGGGCAGAAGCCAAAGAAAAAGGTGCGACTGTCTTTGGTTACCAAGTCAAAGATCCAGAACGCTTTGGTGTGGTAGAGTTTGACGCGGATATGAACGCTATCTCTATCGAAGAAAAACCAGAACATCCGAAATCCAACTTTGCGGTGACAGGACTTTACTTCTATGACAATGATGTGGTAGAGATTGCCAAAAACATCAAACCAAGTCCTCGTGGCGAGCTTGAAATCACCGATGTTAACAAGGCTTATTTGGAGCGTGGAGATCTCTCTGTTGAGCTCATGGGCCGTGGCTTTGCTTGGTTGGATACGGGGACTCACGAAAGCCTCTTGCAAGCTTCTCAATATATCGAAACTGTTCAACGCTTGCAAAATGTCCAAGTAGCTAACCTTGAGGAAATTGCCTATCGCATGGGTTATATCACCAAAGAACAAGTCCATGAATTAGCGCAATCACTGAAGAAAAACGAATACGGACAATATTTGCTCCGTTTGATTGGAGAAGCATAATGACGGAACAATTTTTTGATAAAGAATTAGCAGCCCGCAAAATTGAAGCCATCCCAGGCTTGATGGAGTTTGATATTCCAGTTCATGGGGATAACCGTGGTTGGTTCAAGGAAAACTTCCAAAAGGAAAAAATGCTTCCTCTTGGATTTCCTGAAAGCTTCTTTGCGGAAGGCAAGTTACAAAACAACGTTTCTTTTTCACGCAAGCATGTCTTACGTGGTCTGCATGCAGAACCTTGGGACAAGTACATCTCTGTAGCAGATGAAGGCAAGGTTCTTGGAACTTGGGTAGACCTTCGCGAAGGCGATAGCTTTGGGAACACCTACCAAACTGTGATTGACGCCTCTAAAGGGATCTTCGTACCTCGTGGCGTAGCCAATGGCTTCCAAGTCTTGTCTGACAAAGTGGCCTACAGCTATTTGGTCAATGACTACTGGGCATTGGAGCTCAAGCCAAAATATGCTTTTGTCAACTACGCAGACCCAAGCCTAGACATTCAATGGGAAAACTTGGCAGAAGCAGAAGTTTCAGAAGCAGACAAGAACCACCCATTGCTCAAAGATGTCAAACCCCTAAAAGCAGAAGATTTGTAAGAATGAACCTTGCAGAGCAGTATCGCGACTGCAAGGAGCCTGGTAGGATTGTTCCTGCCCTAGTGGAAACAAGATTGCCGTAGGGAATCTTGTAGGGAAATCCGGAGACTTCGGCTTCCGATTGAGCCATGAAACCGAAGGGTTGCTGGCATCCCCCACTAGCTAAAGGAACAATCAAAACTAAAAATTATTTGGAGAAAAAATGTCAGAATATAAACATATCATCGTAACCGGTGGAGCTGGTTTCATCGGTTCAAACTTCGTACACTATGTCTACAACAACCATCCAGACGTGCATGTGACTGTCCTTGATAAACTTACTTATGCTGGAAACCGTGCCAATATCGAAGAAATCCTTGGGGACCGTGTTGAGTTGGTTGTGGGAGACATCGCTGATGCTGAATTAGTTGACAAATTGGCTGCCAAGGCTGATGCGATTGTTCACTATGCGGCTGAAAGCCACAATGACAACTCCCTCAAAGACCCATCTCCATTTATCTACACAAACTTTGTTGGAACATACACACTCTTGGAAGCAGCTCGAAAGTACGATATTCGTTTCCACCACGTGTCAACAGATGAAGTGTATGGAGACCTTCCATTGCGCGAAGATCTTCCTGGACATGGGGAAGGTCCTGGTGAAAAATTCACTGCAGAAACCAAATACAACCCATCATCCCCTTATTCATCAACCAAGGCTGCTTCAGACTTGATCGTGAAGGCTTGGGTTCGTTCCTTTGGTGTCAAAGCAACGATTTCAAACTGTTCAAACAACTATGGTCCATACCAACACATCGAGAAGTTCATCCCACGTCAAATCACCAACATCTTGTCTGGCATCAAGCCAAAACTTTATGGTGAAGGGAAGAACGTCCGTGACTGGATCCACACCAACGACCACTCAACTGGTGTTTGGGCTATCCTCACTAAAGGCCGTATCGGTGAAACTTACCTGATCGGTGCTGACGGTGAAAAGAACAATAAGGAAGTGCTTGAATTGATCCTTGAAAAAATGGGTCAACCAAAAGACGCCTACGACCGTGTAACAGACCGTGCTGGTCATGATTTGCGTTACGCCATCGATTCAACCAAATTGCGTGAAGAATTAGGTTGGGAACCACAATTCACAAACTTCGAAGCAGGTTTGGAAGACACCATCAAGTGGTACACAGACAACCAAGACTGGTGGAAAGCTGAAAAAGAAGCTGTAGAAGCCAATTACGCGAAAACACAAAAAGTTTTGAAATAATAAAGAAAGTCCAAGTGGAAATGTACTGACCCCAAAAAGTTAGACAAATAATTTAAGTTAAGGATTTAGTCCTGTATTGCACAGGACTAAGTCCTTTTAGTTTTACCTTAATTCGTTTGTTGTTGTAATAGTCAATATAGTTTACAATAGCTTGTTCCAATTGGTTAAGTGACTTAAATGTATTCTCGTAACCATAAAACATTTCCGATTTCAAAATGCCAAAGAAGGATTCCATCATGCCGTTGTCTGGGCTGTTTCCTTTACGTGACATGGACGGTTGAATTCCTTTATCCTCTAAAAAACGATGATAATACTGGTGTTGATACTGCCATCCTTGATCACTATGAAGAATTGTATTTGTGTAATGATTCTCAGTAAAGGCCTGATCTAACATAGCTTTCACTTGTTCTAAATTCGGTGAAGTCGAAAGATTATAGGCGATAATTTCGCTATTAAAACCATCTAAAACTGGCGATAAATAAAGTTTTTGATTGCTTGCTGGAATGGCAAACTCGGTCACATCTGTGTAGCACTTTTCCATTGGCTTGGTTGCTTCAAATTGGCGTTGAATAAGATTATCTGCTTTCTTACCAATCTCTCCTTGGTATGAAGAATACTTCCGTTTACGACGAATACGAGCACTTAAACCAAGGACCTTCATCAGACGTTGGACCTTCTTATGATTCACTACAAAACCACGATTCCTCAATTCAAGAGTCATTCGACGATAGCCGTAATTCCCTTTATGCTCAGTAAAAATAGATTGAATTTCAACTTTAACATCATAATCCTTATCGCTTTGATCGAGCTGTTTTAAATGATAATAATAAGTTGAACGGGCAAGCTTAATAATCTTTAGAAGAATCTCTAAAGCAAACTCTGTTACCAATCCTCGGACAATTTCCGTTTTTCTTCTTGCTCTTTTTCGTCCCTCAATCGGAGTTCTCTCAACTTTTTTAGAACCGCATTCTCCGCTCTCAAGTACTCATTTTCTGCTTGAAGACGTTCTAGTTCTGTCATCTCTTCGGGTTTCTTCTTTGGCTTACGTCCCATTTTAGGTATCCTTCCTCTTGTTTTCTCAACAATAGTATACCCGTTTTTCTTATATTGTGCTATCCAATTATGCAACATTCCAACACTTGGAAGAGCATAATCTAGAGATACCTTTATTTGTGAACGACTTTCAAGCAGAACTTTATCAATGATTTCTTGTTTTAGTTCGGGAGAATAGTAACAATTCTTTCCTTTTTTGACGATTTCTATTCCATAACGATCAATCAATTTAATCATGTACTTAAGATTAGAAATGTTTATCCCAAATTGATTTGAAAGCTCTTTGAAGCTTCGCCCTTGTTTTTTATGTTCATAGATCTGAACTTTATCTTCATAAGTTAATTTCATAATAAAAACACCCCAAAAGTTAGATTTTTTTCTGTCTAACTTTTGGGGTGCAGTTCAAAAACTGCTTGGGCTTTTTCTTTTATTTTCTGAAAATCACAAAATTTACCATGGATTTATGGTATAATATGGTTAGTTTTTATAATGAATCAATAAGGGGGATATGATGAATCAAAAAGATTGGGTTGAATACTTTGAAGCGGTCAATGGTCGCAAGCCAAGTATGCAAGAATTTCAAGAAGCGCGTGAAAAAGGGGAGTTTGTTGTAGAGCGAAAAGAAGCACCAGCTCCAGCAACTGAAGCGCAGGCTCCTTCTCAGGAAGCGCCTGTTGCACCTAGTGCACCTCTTTCACAAGAGTCGACGGCTTTTGTACAACCACAACCATCGGCGAAAACCTTGCAACCTGTTCCAAGACCGAAAAAATTGACATTTTCTTTCAATAAACAAACAAAGATTGGGGTCGCAGTTGCGGGACTTGTCGCAGTAATTGCTCTTGCTTGGTTCTTTTTCTTTTCAGGTGGACCAAGTCTAGATGGGGTTTGGTTGAGAAATACGGATTCTAGTCCGGTCACTTATGAACTAAGTGGAAAGAAACAAAAAGTCAATGGTGGCGAGACCATCAAAAAGGTTCTCAAAGGCAATGAAGCGAAAAAAGAATTTAATACAGCACTTTCTTTGTTAAATGCGACGGACTTGCATTCACTTGCGGATGTCGATAAGAAATTTAACCTGAAGACGACAGAAATAGTTGTTATTAAGTCTGGTGGGAACACACGCTATAACTTGCTCCAAAAAGACGGAAGCAATATTATTTTAAGAAATGATTTATTCGACTTGAAAACTTATAAGTCATACCAAGGAAACTTTGAAGATAATTTGGTCTATCACAAGGTTGAAACACCTAAGGCCATGGTTGGAAAATGGAAGAATGTGACAGAAGGAGATAATACAACTGTTCAGATTTCAGATCATGGAATTATTAGTGATAAGTATTACGATAGCAAGGCTTACGCATTCTATTCTCTAGCTGATTCAGAAAAGTATGATGGAGACACGACTTCTAAAGAAGAAATTGAACACACATTTGAAGTCATTCAAGAAGCGGTGAAATCAGAAGGCTATCAAGTGAAGAGCGCTAAGGAAGTCTATATACAAGCTAATTCAAATTATTGTTTCGTACCTGTCAACGGTGGAAAAAATATACTTGTCTTACGTGGTGGTAATGAATTTGCCGCAAAATTAGAAAAAGTGAAATAATGAAAGGACCGCAAGGTCCTTTTTGTTTCCAAACTTCTTACTGAAAAACTATTCATGTCTAGGCAAAAATATGGTAAAATGGATAAGATGTGTCTGAGATGTCTATTATATCTCAGGCGACTACAGGTAATGGAGTAGAAAATGCAAAATAGACCTATTATTATTGGTGTTACTGGTGGTTCTGGTGGTGGAAAGACCAGTGTGTCTCGTGCCATTTTGGCTAATTTCCCGAATGAAAAGATTGCCATGATTGAGCATGATTCTTATTACAAGGACCAGAGTCATTTGACCTTTGAGGAGCGGATCAAGACCAACTATGACCATCCTTTTGCCTTTGATACGGACTTGATGATTGCGCAGATCAATGAACTATTGGAGGGTCGTTCGGTGGATATCCCAACTTATGACTATGCGGAACATACGCGCAGCAGCAAGACCTATCGTCAGGAACCACAAGATGTTTTCATCGTGGAAGGAATCTTAGTTCTTGAAGACAAGCGTCTTCGGGACTTGATGGACATCAAGATTTTCGTTGATACGGATGATGATGTGCGGATCATTCGCCGGATCAAGCGAGATATGGAGGAGCGTGGCCGGAGTCTGGATAGTGTCATTGAGCAATACCTTGGTGTAGTAAAACCGATGTACCACCAGTTCATCGAGCCAACCAAGCGTTATGCGGACGTGATCATTCCTGAGGGAGTGACCAACACAGTTGCGATTGACTTGATCACAACCAAGATTGAAAAAATCCTCAACGAAGCGCGTGAGGGAAAATAAAAATAGGGAGAAAGAGGGAAATCGATCTCCAATCCAATAACAATAGTTGGAATTACGGAATGTCGCAGTAGTTGGTGAGACTCGTCATTCGTCTAAAAGCTCGAAAGAGTTCTCAATCAATGTTGCGGGGGTGGTACGAGAAATGGTTTTTAACATTCTGTACCACTCCCTCTTTTTCCTAGGGAGAGTGGAAATGAAAAGGGAGTTTCATTCGCGGACCAAGGCGTTCGCTTGTTTATTGACCATGTGTGCTGGTTTTTCAGATGCTTATACTTTTATTTGTCGGGGTGGGACCTTGGCGGCAGGCCAGACGGGAAATGTGGTCTTTCTATCGGTTGGTTTGATTGGCCAGCAGATCTCAGATGTAGAAGTAAAGTTAGCGACCATGTTGGCCTTTATGCTGGGAATCTTTTTGATGACGGTTTTGCGTCGCTTGATTGACAATTCAGTCTGGCGTCTCAGTACCTTGGTACCCTTTATCCTCACAACCTTGGTGACAGGATTTTTGCCAGCATCGGTAAAAAATGTCTTCATCGTGCCTTTTTTTGGCTTGAGTTTAGGAATCGTTGCGACTTCTTTTGGAGAAGTGGATGGCTACGCCTATAATCATTCCTTCATGACGGGAAATCTCAAGAAAACCATGGTGGCTTATGGGAATTTTGTCAGAGAAAAGGAGAAGAAATTCCTCTGGGAAGCCATCTTTATGACCTGCTTGATCGGGAGTTTCGTCTTTGGGGCCATTTTTTCGACCTATTTGATCCAGTTTTATGGGTTAGAGACCATTTGGCTGGTGTCCATCATCTTGACTATCTTTTTAATCTATCGCGCCATTCAGTATTTTGAGGTCTTTCACTTCAATCGGAGACATGAATAGATAAAATCATTTTTAGAAGAATGAGTTAAATGATTCTGCAAAGAAATAAAACTGAGATTTCATTTTTAAAATGAATCAAGAATATATTGAAACTTTCCGCCGTGAGAAAAGTGCTAGAAACACGATTGTTTCTAGCACTCGGAATTATTGAGACCTTAGGCTCAATAATTAGTCATGGAACTTCTTTGAAGTTCGCTGACGTCCGTCCTCACCTAAGGAAAGTTTTTAAGATAACTTTATCTATATTCCAGAGGCTGGGACAAAAGTCCTAGCCTCTCAATTATTTTTGGATTGTCGAGCAAGACGCAGTGGTTGAGTGGGCTCTACTACGCTGATTTCATCAGCTTTTACAGCCCTACTCAACTTTGCGGAGATGGGACGACGAAATCGAATTCTAACGAATTATCGATTTCTGTCCCACTCTCTTTTCTTTCGTTGTTTGAAGCTTAATTTTTGAGCAAAGATTTGGTATAATGAAAGGTATGAAACATTCGGAAAAAGAATCACAATACCAGCTCTTGCTGGCTCAATTAGATGCTCTCTTAATGGGAGAAACCAATGCCTTGGCTAATCTTTCCAATGCCAGTGCTCTTTTAAATCAAGCCCTGCCTCGTTCGGTCTTTGCAGGTTTTTATTTGTATGATCAAACGGAATTGATCTTGGGACCTTTTCAGGGAGGTGTTTCTTGTGTTCATATCGCTCTTGGAAAGGGTGTCTGTGGAGAAGCAGCTCAAGAGCAGAAAACCATTATTGTCGATGATGTGCGCCAGCATGCCAACTATATTTCCTGTGATAGTCGGGCTATGAGTGAGATTGTGGTGCCTATGGTCAAGGACGGTCAGCTCCTTGGAGTTTTAGATCTGGATTCGGAGTGTGTCTCTGACTATGATCAGCTGGATCAGGAGTATTTGGAAAAGTTTGTCGCTATCTTGATCGATAAGACAAACTGGGACTTTAAGATGTTTGGAGTTAAGAACTAATGTATCAAGCTTTATATCGGAAATACCGTAGCCAGACCTTTGGCCAATTGGTCGGCCAGCAAGTGGTGGCACGGACGTTGAGACAGGCAGTGGAGCAGGAGAAGATCAGCCATGCCTATCTCTTTTCGGGTCCTCGTGGTACTGGGAAAACCAGTGTGGCCAAGATCTTTGCTAAGGCTATGAACTGTCCTAATCAAGTCAATGGGGAGCCTTGTAACGACTGCTATATCTGTGAATCCATTACCAATGGGAGCCTAGAAGATGTCATTGAGATCGATGCAGCCTCCAACAATGGGGTCGATGAAATTCGCGATATTCGCGACAAGTCGACCTATGCTCCAAGTCTAGCCAAGCACAAGGTCTACATTATCGATGAGGTCCATATGCTCTCAACAGGGGCCTTTAATGCCTTGTTGAAGACGCTGGAAGAGCCGACAGAGAATGTGGTCTTTATCCTTGCAACAACGGAGTTACACAAGATTCCTGCGACCATTCTGTCACGGGTGCAACGCTTTGAATTCAAATCCATCAAACTGCCGGATATCGTTCACCATTTGGAAAGCATCCTAGCTACAGAAGGGATTGCCTATGAAGCAGATGCTGTGCAGATCATCGCTCGACGCGCTGAAGGTGGGATGCGGGATGCCTTGTCCATTTTGGACCAAGCCCTGAGTCTGACTGCGGGTAGTGAATTGACGACAGCGATCGCCGAAGAAATCACCGGTTCCATCAGTCTAGCTGCGCTCGATCAGTACGTGGCTGCCATCCTGGCTCATGATGCGACAGCGGCGCTGGATCAGCTGGCGATTATCTTTGATAACGGTAAGAATATGGCCCGTTTCGTCACGGACTTACTTCAATATTTGAGAGATCTCTTGATTGTTCAGACAGGTGGAGAAAATACCCACAATAGTGACTTGTTTGCAGCGAATCTTGAAGCCGATCAAGCCCGTCTTTTTGCCCTGATTGACCAGGCGACAACCAGTCTAGCGGATATCAAAAATAGTCTGCAACCGCGCATTTACACTGAAATGATGACCATTAAATTGGCTGAAAGTACGGACCAAGTTTCTAACTCAGCAGCTGTGGAGGTTCCTTCCAATGTGCTAGCTCAGCTGGAAGACTTGAAGAAGGAAGTCGCTCAACTCAAGCAACAGTTAGCGCAATCAGGTAGTAGTCTTCCTGCTTCAAAACCGGCAGTAACTCGTCCAACCAAGTCGAGCAAGGGCTACCGTGCAGATCGAAACAAGGTCAATGCCATTTTACAAGAGGCGGTTGAAAACCCAGAGTTGGCACGGACCAACTTGATCCGTCTTCAGAACGCTTGGGGGGAAATCATCGAGAGCTTGGCAGGTGCGGATAAGGCCCTCTTAATCGGATCTCAGCCGGTCGCTGCCAATGAAAATCACGCTATTTTAGCCTTTGAGTCTGCCTTTAATGCTGAACAGACTATGAAGCGGGACAACCTCAATACCATGTTTGGAAATATCCTCAGCAATGCTGCTGGCTTCTCGCCAGAGATTTTAGCGGTTTCGATGGAAGAATGGACCCAAATCCGGGCAGAGTTTTCGGCTAAGGCGCGTGGGCAAAAAGCGGAAGTGGTAGAAGAAGAGGAAAGTGTCATTCCTGAGGAATTTCACTTTTTATCCGATAAAATCACTTTGCAAGACGATTAATACATGAATTTTTTACTGAATCATGGTAAAATAATTTTATGAATAGAAAACAATTTGCAGTGATAGCAGTCTTTACTGCTATGGAGACTTATTTTTTCAATGAAGCGACCATGGCGGGTCAAATGCTCTTTGCATGTTTTTGGGCCCTCTTGATCTTACGCAATCTCCAGACGGCCTATATGGTGGAGAAAATTGCTAGTGCCATTGAAAAAGAAATCAGAAAGAAAAGAAAATAAAACCTTTGAAAAGAAATCCTTTTTCAAAGGTTTTTTTCTTGTTTAAAAGGCTTCTTGGCATTGCTTGCGGTAATCTCCTGGGGAGAGGCCGACCTTCTGTTTAAAAGCCTTTGTAAAGTAGGAGTAGTTGTCATAGCCCACCTGGAGGGCAACTTGGTAAATAGGGGTATCGCTTTGCGATAGCATCTCTTTTGCGGCGGCCATCCGTTTATCAGTGATGTATTTCACCAGGGTTTCGCCGGTATCGCGCTTAAACACCCGTGCTAGATGATCTGGACTAAGAAATACCATCTCTGCCAGCTTGGTGCGACTGATATCCTCCTTGTAATGGTGGTCGATGTAGTCGGTGATCCGCTGGATGAGATTAGATTGGTGTTCTAGATCAATCACATAATGGCGAGCAGAGCTCCAGTAATCCCCAATATAGGCTTCAAAAGCTTCGATAGCATGAAACCGCCGTTCGAAGAGAAATTGATGGTGTTTGTTTTGAAATAACTTGTGGGCGAGAATGCCGTTCTTGTCCAGATAAATCCCAATTTGCTGGGTCCAGTCTAGCTGGAGTTCACTCAGAGCTGAGAGCGGGATGCGATCTTGATTCTCTAAGCTATGGATGATTTGGAGGAGCTGTTCTGTCTCTAGCTGATTTGTAAAAGTGAGCGATGTCCGATGAGCAGGCTTTTGAGGTTGTGGAGCCAAAGAAGCATAGGATTGGATACTGTCCCAATGGAAGACTTGTTCCTCACTGTATTGGCAGAGTTGCAGAGCCTTCATCAAGAGCGTCTCAAGGGAAATAGCGTCTGAATAGAGAAGGATAGAGGATCGGTCTAAGTCTTGCTGGATCTTCTGCTGGATAGCTTTTAAGAAGTCTGCACACTCTGTAGTCTGATTCTTTTTGAAGAGGCAGAGGTAGCGATCGGTCTGGCTTTCGATTTTACTGAGGGCGCAGTAGTGGATAGGGAAATCCAGGGAGAGCTCCTTGATACAATGGCGGAGCTGCAAGCGCCAAGAAGGGACGCTGGGGTGAAAGTCTTCTTCAACTAAGTGGAGAGTGATGAGGACTAAGAGGTAGTCTTCATGTGGTTTGGGGCTATAGCCTAGTTTTGTTACTTCTTGAAGGAGCTGTTCTGCTTGAGATGGACGCGGTTTTCGCAAGTAGTCATGCCAAAACTCAGCTTCTTTTTGCCCTTGCTGGGCTAATTGGGTCGCACTCTTGTGGCGCTTGATCTTATTGAGGGCTTTTTGAATGATAAATTCTAAGCGGTCGGGGTCAATCGGTTTGAGGTAGTATTCAAAACTTTGGAGTTCAATGGCTTTTTGGGCATAATTGAAATCAGCATAATTGGTGAGGAAGATCGTTTGAATGTCATATTTTTCTGACCGGACCCAGGCTAGGAGATCTAACCCACTGCCTTGTGGCATCTCGATATCACTGATCATGAGGGCAATCGGGTGACTTTGAATGATGGCTTGGGCTTGGCTCAGACTGGAGGCAGTATATACCTGCTCAATGCCCAAGGCTTCCCAATGGATGGTTTCCTGTAGGGCTTTAATGATAAAACGATCATCGTCAACGAGTAGGATATTCATGTGTGTCTCCTTTGTAGGGTTCATAAGGAAGGCTCAGTTGGATGCGTGCCCCTCCCTGGGTTCCATTTGAAAATTGAAGCATGTAGTGATCTGGATAGAGGAGATCTAGTCGTTCCCGTGCATTGGTCAAACCAATGTGGTGGCCATCTTCTGTGACTAAGGATTTTTTCTCTGCTAGATCTTGTAAGATAGCGGAGCTAAAACCAGGACCATTATCCTGAAGGCAAATGGCAAGGTGTTGGTTTGCTTCTTCATGAATAGAAAGCTGGATGTGGAAGGAATCTTGGAAAGAAAAGCCGTGTTTGATGGCATTTTCCACAAAGGTTTGTAACAGCAGAGGGGGAATAGCCGCATCTTTCAGACCAGGATCCCAGTCCAGATCAAAGTGGATGCTGTCCCCATAGCGGATTTTCTGGATTTCTAGGTAATTTCGGATATGTTGGATTTCATCTGCTAAGCGATTGAAATCTTGATTGGCTTGAAAGAGGTGACGCAAGTAGTTGGAAGTCACCTTGGTCAATTCCTCGATTTCCTTATAGTCCTTGGTCTGGAGCATGCTGTGAATCATGGAAAGCATGTTGAGATAAAAATGGGGTCGGATTTGATTTTTGAGGTAATTGAGTTCAACTTTTTTGAGATTGAGTTGCGCGTGGTAGGCTCGAATTTGAAGGTCTTTCATATGGATCAGGACCTGATTGAGCTTGTGATTGGCTTGATCGATCTCTAAGATCCCTTGGTCTTCGATCACATCTAGCTTGGTGGAAGCAGCGTCTAGCTGAGAAAGGCGTTGGGTGAGTCGTTTGATCGGTTGGATCATCCGTTGACGAATATAAAGGATCAGAATGGTAGAGAGAACGGCGATGATCAAAGGAACCAAAGAAAGAAGGGTTTCCAGTACGATATTTGTACGGAAAACGTCTCCGTAATCAACTGTCACATACAGATCAAAAGGCAGGTGGGTTTGATTGCTACCGGCTTGAATGACGGAATCTGTAGCATGGATCTGGTTGGGGCGTTCGATGGATAAGCGCCCTTTTTTCCCGATATTGAGCTTTTGCAAGGGTTTTAAAATATCCTGGGTAGAAATGATAGCATAGATAGCCTTGCCCTTGTAATGGAGGGATTTTAAGAGATAATCATGCTGGTTCAGGCTGATTCGTTGCCATTTTTGATTGGTCTTGTCTGTTTCTTTGTCATAGGTTTTAAGATGATCTTTCAATTGTACATAGTCCAGGTAGGGCAGTTGAAGACTGGAGGCATTGAAAAAATGGGGGATATCTCTTGTCTCTATGAAAAAGGTGATGGGGCTATCCATCTGGTACTGAAACTCCGTGAAATCAATTCGCAGTTTTTTTAGATTTTCATGAAAATCCGTGAAATCAAGTGGGCTATTGAGCTCTGTCAAATAGTCATTGTGACTAATGGTACTGTACATAAAACGCTCGACGGAGTGAAGCTCTGTGTTTAAGGAATCTGCATAGATATGAATCGAGTCCTCTAAATGGAGCATATTTTGGTGTTTAATAAAATTTCGGCTAATCCCACCAATCAAAAGGTTGATCAAGGTATTGACGACTAAGAGGAGAAAGAGTAGGCGCGAAAAAAATTGAATCGAGTGATCTCGTGTACTTCTGTGAATAGCTTTCATAATGAGCACCTCACATATATTATAGCACTATTTGAAAACGGATTCATGAACAAAACCGATAGTAAAGTAAAAAAAATCGGGATAGTGCATGTTTTTGTGTGGAGAAAACGGAAAAGTGAATGAAGATGCACGAAAAAGTTCTATAAAGATGGAAAAGATTCCTATAAAATAAAGGAGAAAGAAAAGGAGGGCCTTATGAAAAGCGAAGTGAATGCGAAGCAGAGCAAATTGAAGAAAAATATTCCTTTATATGTGCTGCTCCTGCCATCGATTATTTTATTAATTTTATTTGCCTATATCCCTATGGCGGGTCTAGTCATCGCTTTTAAAGATTACTCTCCCGCTACTGGGATATTTGGAAGTCCTTGGGCTGGTCTCAAGTATTTTAACCAGTTCTTCTCATCCTTCCAATTTGCGACAACCATGAAGAATACCTTGAAAATTTCTATTTACAGTATTCTGGTTGGTTTTCCATTGCCGATTGTTCTAGCTATTATTTGCAACCAGATTCGTGTGGGCAAGTTCAAAAAAATCTTTCAAGTAACAACTTATTTGCCTCATTTTATCTCGACCATGGTCATGTGTGGGATGATTATTCTCTTTCTCTCTCCAAGTAGTGGACTGTTAGCCAATGTCCTCAAATTGGTCGGCTTAAAGATGCCTGCCCTCTTATCCAAACCGGGTAGCTTTGCAGGTGTCTATGTCTGGAGCGATGTTTGGCAACATATCGGTTGGGATAGTATCATCTATCTAGCCGCTCTATCGGCCATTGATCCGACCTTTTATGAGGCGGCGACTATGGACGGGGCGAGTCGATTGCAAAAGATCCGTCATATTGACTTACCCTTACTGTTACCAACGGCGATGATTCTCTTGATTCTCAGAGCAGGAAGCCTACTCAGTGTTGGTTTTGAAAAGGTCTTGCTCTTGCAAAATCCACTTAATCTGGCAGGAAGTGAAATCATTTCGACCTATGTCTACAAAGTGGGGATGATTAATTTCCAATATAGTTATTCGACAGCGATCGGTCTCTTTAATACCTTGGTCAACTTGATCATCTTACTGTCGGTCAACTGGTTTGCGAAACGCTATACCAAGACAGGATTGTTCTAGAAAGGAGGAGAAATTGTGAAATTGTTTCAACATGCGAGAAAGACCAAGTCAGAAATTCTCTTTGATGTTTTTATCTATGGTCTAGCGATTTGCTTGATTCTCTTGATTGTCTACCCTTTGTGGTTTGTTATCATTGCCTCCTTTAGTAATCCGTCTGATGTGGCAACTGGTAAGGTTTGGTTTATCCCGAGGGAATGGCGACTAGATGGCTATCAACGCTTGATTGAACAGCCTTTGTTTCTAAAGAGCTATCTCAACACTATCCTCTACACGGTTGTTGGGACCATCGTTGCCCTGGTCATTAATATCCCAGCTGGTTACGCCTTGTCGCGAAAGGACCTCTTTGCTAAGAAATGGGTCAGTGTCTTCTTTATCGTTCCCATGTTTGTCTCTGGGGGCTTGATTCCCATTTATTTGACAGTGAAACAATTGGGATTGGTCGACACCTTCTGGGTAATGGTTGTACCGTTTGCAGTATCTCCTTACAATATTGTTGTAGCTCGGACTTTCTTTAACAATAGTATTCCAGAAGGGATGTGGGAAGCTGCCCAGATCGATGGGTGCGGAACCATTCATTACTTCAGAAAGATCGTGCTCCCCTTGTCCAAGGCTATTATTGCCGTTATTGGACTTTGGACAGCAGTAGGGATCTGGAATTCTTGGTTCAATGCTCTGATTTATTTGACCAATGAAAATCTTCAACCCCTGCAACTGATCCTGCGCCGTCTCTTAATTAGTAATCAAATGTTGCAATCGCAAGCAACAGGGGAGGTAGCTTCTGACCTCCGTATTAAGGCTGATATGATGAAATATGCAGCCATCGTTATCTCAACAGCACCGATTATGATGCTGTATCCATTCGTCCAAAAATACTTTAATCAAGGTGTCATGATAGGGGCCTTGAAAGAATAGGAGAAGATCATGAAAAACAGGAAATTTGCCTATCTGCTCCTGGGAGCAGCTGCTTTAGCTGGATTGACGGCTTGTGGAGCTTCCACAAATAAATCAAGCAATGACAAGAATGATGGAAACACCTTCAAAATCACGACCGTTCGTTGGTCGGATTGGGGGGAAGACTATCACAAAGGTTTTCTAGATGATTCAGCCAAGGAATCAGGTATCAAGATCAAATGGGATACCATGGTAGCTGCAGACTGGTCTGATAAGAAATCTGTTCTTGTTGCCAGTGGAGATTTACCAGACGCTTTCTTGGGATCCAATGCCTTCACGGATTCTGAAATCGCTCAGAACCAAAATATGTTCATTCCATTGGAAGATTTGATCAAGGATAATATGCCAAACTTGAACAAGGCCTTTGAAAAAGAACCGAAATTAAAAGCCATGGTGACCAACCCAGATGGTCATATTTACAGCCTACCTAAGAAATTGCCAATGCGGCCAATCGTCGGCAACCAGCTCTTTATTAATAAGAAATGGTTGGACAACCTTGGCTTGAAGATGCCGGAAACCTATGATGAATTGGTGACTGTTTTACAAGCCTTCAAGGACAAGGATGCTAATGGCAATGGCGATGTCAATGATGAAATTCCATTTGGCTCTGGTAACTTTGATCCGACCTTCTCTTATATCTTGCCATTCAACAACCGTCTGGGTGGAGATAATACCTATGAAATGTCCGTCAAAGATGGCAAACCGGTCTACCTCCGGACGGAAGAAAGTTATAAACAAGGAATAGCGGCGATGCATGAAGCCTACAAGAAAGGCTTGATCGACCCTGAACTCTTTACAGAAGATACCTCCATGTCTGTTGCCAAACGGATGGACAAGGGAGTGGCACGTGTCGGTGTATCAAGTGGTTGGACAGCAGATGCAACCTTCGGCCAACATGCCAGCGAATATGCTCCTCTTCCAGCATTGAAAGGCCCTGATGGCAAACAATATGTCATTTCTGACCCAGATCATTTGAACTATGGACGCAATGAAATCTTGATCACGAATAAGTGCAAGGACCCTGCAAAATTGCTCAAATGGTTGGATAAATTCTACACGGATGATGCCAGCATTCAAAACTTCTATGGATCCTTTGGCATTGCGACTGAAAAAGATGGTGACAAGTACAAGGTTTTGGCTCCAAAAGATGGTAAATCTGCCGATGAATGGGCTTGGATCAATTCCCTTCGTGACTTTGGACCAAAATATGTGTCAGATGATATCAATAGTCATGTCGACATCGACCAAACGCAAGGTGATGGCCTCAAATTGAAGATGGACAAAGAATTGAAACAGTACGCTTTGCCAGCATATCCAAATGTCATCTACTCTCAAGAAGAATTGAACAAATTGTCCTCTATTTATGTCGATATCAACTCCTATGTTACCCAACAAGCTTCTAAATGGGTAGTCGAAGGGGGCGTCGAAAAGGATTGGGACGATTACAAAGCAACCTTGAAGAAGATGGGCATTGATGACTTTATGAAGATTCAACAGGATGCCTATGATCGTTACCAAAAAGAAGTGAAGTAACAGGAGTCTAAATGGATTCAAGTAAGTAACTCAGGGGCCTAAAGCCCCTGAGTGCTTCCTTGGAGGAAGTAGCAGAAATTGAGATGAAGAACAAGGAGAAGAAGATGCAAAAATTATTTTCATTGGATGGACGCTTGGTCAAGACCTTGACCCGGTTGACAGACATCATTATCTTGAACACCTTGTTTATCGTTTGCTGCCTTCCAATTTTCACGATCGGTGCATCGCTTACCGCTTTAGCAACCATGTGGCACCGCTTGTTGAAAGGGGAAGATACGGATCTCGTCTTTCATTTTTTCCGTCTCTTTCGCGCTAATTTCAAGCAAGCGACGGTGATTTGGCTGACTTGCCTAGGCTTATCATCCCTTCTTTATTTGGATTACTGTCTTTTTTCAAATACGGCCTTCTTAAGTGAGTATGGGATTTGGATCTTGCTTCCCTTTATCGTCCTTCTATGTGGAGGGATGACCTTGATCTTCCCTTATATTGGCCTCTTTGAAGACCCTACAAGAAAGGTCTGTTTGAATAGTTTCCTCATTGCTCTCTTAAATCCTATTCAAACCATCTTTCTTATCTTCTTCAATCTGGCAGTAGTTTATATCAGTCTTAGTAGTCCTGAACGGTTGCTGACTGCTATTTATCTCTTTACCTTTGGTGGTTTCGCTCTTTGGAGCTTCTTGAATGTCCGACTGACCGATCAGATCTTTGCAAGGATCCAAGAAGGAGGAATCTTTGAAAAATAAAGTCAAGCAAGTGGGACGTATGTTTTACTGATATTATTTAAATCGAATAAAGTTTCCTAGAAAATCTAGGAAACTTTTTCTATTTCATAAACATTTCACATTTCTTTTCTATAATAACTATAACAAATGATGAAAGCGTCCACATTGTATTATCGTGGACCTTGAAATGGAGGGTGAGTTCATGCTCTTACAACAGGCAATCGCCTATATTTCTCGGAAAAGAACGAGGAATCTGGTTCTCTTTCTGATTCTCCTCTTGATCCTCTCTTGCTTGTATTTCTGTTTTTCACTGATGCAAGTGGGAGAGAGACTGGAGGACCATATCAAGCAGTCGGCTGGGACCAGCTTTGCCCTGACCAGTAAGCAGGGGGCTACTCCCTTTGCACTGAAGGAAGCTGAAAAGGTGCAGCAGCTTTCTGGGATAGGATCCATGGTTCCCCAATATGAAAGTCCCGTTCGCATTCTTGGAAAAGAAGCGGTGACGGGACAGCAGTCGGTAGAGCGGGATGATCTGGGGCAGGAAGCCAAGCAAGCGCTTGGCGCTGTCTTTACCCAGAAGACAGGCCAGCACCTGGATTTCCGCAGTGGTAGTTTCCAACTGGTGCAAGGCAAGCACTTATCCGACAAGGATCGCGGCCAGATCTTGATCCATCAAGAGTTGGCTAAGAAGAACAAGCTAAAGGTCGGAGATTCCTTGACCTTATCCAGCTTTCAGATGGGAGAGACTCCTGCCAAAGAGCAAACCTTTAAAATCGTTGGGATCTTTTCAGGTAAGAAACAGGAAAAATTCACAGGAATGACCTCTGATCTGAGTGAGAATCAAGTCTACCTCCCTTATGAGGATGCGACCAAGCTCCTTGGTCTCAGTCAGCAAGAAGTGACCCAGGTCACCTTTGGCGTCAAAGATCCTGAGAAAATCGATGCCCTCTTGAAGCAAGTTAAAAGCTTGGATCTGGACTGGCAATCGCTACGCGTGGTCGAAGATCGCAAGGCCTTTGACCAGATGAAAGAATCCTCTCAGACCCTGGAAGGCCTGGTACGGATCATGATGATCGTCCTCCTGGTGACGGGAGCCGGAGCTCTATCGCTCTTACTGAGTCTCTGGACACGGGAGCGGATCCATGAAATCGGCGTCCTCTTATCCATTGGGAAGAGCAAGGGCCGGATCTTTAGACAGTTCCTCTTGGAAGTGGTGCTGGTATCCTTACTAGCGGTGATCCCAGCCTTTCTCATCGGGCGGATGGTCAGCCATCGTTTCTTAGAGCAGTTTGTCGGACAGACCGGTCAACAGCAGACCCTAGAATTACTCAACCAAATCCCTCAAGGCCTTTCCTTAGGAATCGCCTATGCTAGCCTCTTGTGCTTGATCCTTCTGTCACTCGGTGTAACGACCAGCATGATCTGGCGCAAGAGTCCAAAAGAAATATTAACAAAAATGAGTTAAGGAGAAATAACACCTATGTTAGAACTCAAACATGTATCCTATAGCTACCAAAGCTACCAAGAAGAGATCTTCTCAGACGTGAACTATCAGTTCGCAAATGGGACATTTTACAGCATTATCGGTCAGTCTGGAGCAGGGAAATCGACCCTCCTCTCCCTCTTGGCTGGTCTGGACAATCCCAAGAAGGGGCAGGTTCTCTTTGATGGGGAGGACATCCAGACCAAAGGGTCTAGCTACCACCGCAAGCACCATGTCTCCCTGGTCTTTCAGAATTACAATCTGATTGATTATTTGACGCCACTGGAAAATGTCCGCCTGGTCAACAAACAAGCTGGGAAAGACATTCTCTTGGAGTTGGGATTGGACGAAACGCAAATCAAACGCAATGTCCTGCAACTATCCGGAGGGCAGCAACAGCGGGTGGCCATTGCGCGTGCGCTCGTTTCAGAAGCACCTGTCATCTTGGCAGATGAGCCAACAGGAAACCTTGACGAACAGACAGCCGGTGACATCATTGCCATTTTGAAGAAGTTGGCCAAGGAACGCCAAAAATGTGTCATCGTCGTCACCCACAGTAAGGAAGTGGCGGAGGCCTCCGATGTGGTCTTGGAATTGAGTCGCCGTAGCCTTGTCGAGAAGAGCAAGTAAGGAGGGAATGCTATGTTGCGAAATGCTTTTGCTTATATCACACGTAAATGGCCCAAGTCTCTCTTGCTCTTTGCCATCATTCTCCTCATGGGGACCTTGAGCTTGATCGGACTCTCCATGAAGGGAGCGACCCAAAAAGCTTCATCGGAAAGCCTGGGATCCATTACCAATAGCTTCTCCATGCAGATCAACCGCAGGACCAATCCAGGAACCCCACGGGGAGCTGGGAATCTCAGAGGAGAAGATATCGAAAAAATCAGCCAGGTAGAGGGGATCACCTCCTCCATCAGGCGGATCAATGCCATCGCAGATATCCTAGACCACGAGATCATTGAGACCGAAGAAACCCTGCAAAATCAATCTCCAGAACGGGCTAAGCACTTCAAGAATACCTTGATGGTGACAGGGGTCAATGACTCTTCAAAAGAAGATAAGTTTGTATCTGGAGCCTATAAGCTGGTCCAAGGGGAGCATTTGACGGATAAAGACAAAAACCAAATCCTCATGCACGAAGATTTGGCGAAAAAGAATGGCCTCAAGGTAGGCGATAAGGTGCGCCTCAAGTCCAACCTATATGATGCTGACAATGAAAAAGGGGCCAATGAAACCGTCGAAGTGACCATCAAGGGTCTGTTCTCAGGAAAAAACCAAGCTCCTCTAACTTACGCCCAAGAATTGTATGAAGATACGCTGATCTCTGACTTGGATACAGCGGCCAAACTCTATGGCAATACTGTTCAAACAGCTACCTATGAAGATGCGACCTTCTTTGCCAAAGGGGATCAGGACCTGGATGCCTTGATCGAAAAAATCAAAGCCTTGGATATCCCATGGAATTACTTTGACTTGGTTAAGAGCTCGTCCAACTACCCGGCCTTGCAAAAATCCATCAGCAGCATGTTCCAAGTGGCGGACTATTTGTTTATCGGCAGCCTCATCTTTGCTAGCTTGCTTCTCACCCTTCTCCTCGTCTTGTGGCTCAATGCCCGTCGCAGAGAAGTGGGTATCTTGCTAGCTCTGGGACTCTCCAAGGTGCAGATTGCAGGGCAATTCGTGGCAGAATTGGTCATGATTTCCATCCCCGCCTTCCTCCTCTCCTATGGAGTTGCAGGACTTCTTGCCAAAACAGTCGGAGATACGGTACTCAAGAACGTAACCAGTGGCATTGCCAAACAAATGGCTCAAGAATCCTCTGCAGCCAACCTTGGTGGTGGAGCTGAGGCAGAAAGCTTCAGTAAGACCCTAACAGACCTCCATATGGACATCCAACCGAGCCAATTGTTGGTGATTGTCTTGGTTGGCGGCCTCCTCTTGATTCTCGTATCCATCCTTTCTTCTCAATGGCTCTTGCATAAGAAACCAAAAGATCTCTTGGTGGATGTCGAATAAGAGATTGTTTCCTAAAATAGAAATAGGGTATAATAGGAGGTAGAAGAAGTTTCTTAGATAAAAGGAAAGTGTATGAAGATACTAATCGTAGAAGATGAAGTCCTGATTCGCGAAGGGATGAGCGACTATCTCATGGAATGTGGCTATGAGGTCTTTGAAGCTGGTGATGGGCAGGAGGCCCTGGACCTCTTTCACAGAGAGGCGCCAGATCTGGTCTTGCTGGATATCCAGCTCCCTATCCTCAATGGCTTGGAAGTGCTCAAGACCATCCGGAAGACCAGCTCAGTCCCTGTCCTCATGCTGACGGCCTTCCATGATGAGGACTATAAGTTGACAGCCTTTGGAGAGTTGGCAGATGGCTACCTGGAAAAACCCTTTTCCTTGTCCCTCTTGAAGGTCCGTATCGAAGCTATTTTTAAAAAGCTCCAGCCTTCACGGATCTTCACCTATGGAGAGGCACGGGTGGATTTTGAGAGCTACACAGCCAGTCTAGCTGGGCAAGCCATCTCCATGAATGCCAAGGAGTTGGAAATCTTGGAATACTTGCTCCAGCATGAGGGTAAGGCCCGGACCCGCTCTCAGATCCTCGATGCCGTCTGGAAGGAGACAGAGGAGATTCCTTTTGACCGGGTGATCGATGTCTATATCAAGGAACTACGAAAAAAACTAGAGCTGGACTGTATCGTTACGGTGCGCAATGTCGGCTATAAATTGGAGAGACCATGACCAAACGGAGTATCTTTGCAAAGATCTTTCTGATCACCTTTGCCCTTTTTAGTGGCTTAGTCATCCTTCTACACGCTTCGGTTTACTTTATTTTCCCATCGACCTATATCGAGTCTCAGCGCCAGACGATTTTGAAGAAATCACAGGCCTTGGCCAAAAGTTTTCAAGGCCAGGAAGAAGGGACCATTGAGTCGGTCATTGACCTTTATTCTAAGACCAATGATATCAAGGTCTCGATCAAGGGCAAGGAAAAACAAAATGCCCTAGAGGTCAAGGATGACTTGCTCCTGAACCCGGATAGCCAGAACAATTCCCTGGTCATTGAGGAGCGAAAGATCCAGACTAAAGAGGGGAAGGACTTGACCTTGCAATTCTTAGCAACTGTCGATTCCCAAAAGGAAGCGCGGGACATCAGTCTGGGCTTTCTTCCCTATAGTCTCCTCGCTTCCTTTGTTCTGTCACTGATTGCCTCCTATCTCTATGCCCGCCTGATTTCTGCTCCGATCCTTGAGATCAAGCAGATGACCAAGCGGATGAAGCGACTGGATCGGACGGCCAGTCTTCCCATTCATTCGCAGGATGAGATCGGCGTCCTCAAGCAACAGATCAACGACCTCTATCACCATCTCCTAGAAGTGATCGACAATCTAGAGCAGCAGAAACAGGAAAATCTGAAGTTGGAGCAGATGAAGGTCGAATTCCTACGGGGGGCCTCGCATGAGCTCAAGACGCCGCTAGCCAGCTTGAAGATTATCCTAGAAAATATGCGGGATAAGATTGGCCGCTACAAGGATCGGGACCGCTACCTGTCGGTCTCCCTCGATATCGTCGATGAGATGAACCAGATCGTCCTAGAAATCCTGTCCCTGTCCTCTGTCCAAGAATTGGCCGGTAACAAGGAGTGGATCCAGCTGGATCAGGTCGTAGAGCAGATCCTCGACCAGTACAAGGTCTTGGCTCAATCCCGCGCGCTCACGATTGACAATCAGATCCCTGACAAAGCCGTCTATATGGACCCAGCGATTCTGAAATTGGTTCTCTCAAATGTCATCAGTAATGCCGTTAAGCATTCGGATGCGGGTGGAGAGATCCAGCTCCGTCTCGAAGAGGAAGGGACGCACTTGGCGATTGAAAATGCCAGCCAGGAAATGGTAGAGACCGCCGAGCTGCCAATGACCGCTAGCCGTCAGAAGAAGGAAGGAGGTCTGGGACTCTTCGTGGTCCAACACTTGCTAGACCATGAAGAACTGGCCTACCAATTTGATAAAACAGCTATGGGCTTGCGCTTCCGTATGGAGCTGCCCAAGGAGCCACAAGAATAAAAAAAAGAGAGTGGGGCAGAAATCGGTAATTCGTTAGAATTCGATTTCGTCGTCCCACCTCCGCACAGTTGAGTAGGGCTGTAAAAGCTGATGAAATCAGCGTAGTAGAGCCCACTCAACCACTGCGTCTTGCTCGACAATGCAAAGACAATTGAGAGGCTAGGACTTTTGTCCCAGCCTCTTTTTGTATTTAATCAACCTTTTCTACCTTATGCAATTGGCCGTGTTTTAATTCATAAATGGTATCCACATAGGTCAGGATGGAGCGGTCATGGGTGACCATGATGGCGCTCTTGTTTTTGGATTTGACTTCTTTTTGGATCAATTGGGCGATTTCTTGCCCTCGATCTGGGTCTAGGCTAGCGGTTGGTTCATCGGCTAAGATGACCTGTGGATTTCCGATGAAGGCGCGAGCGATGGCTGCCCGTTGTTTTTGTCCACCGGACATCTGATTCGGATACTGGTGGTAACAAGCTTCGATGCCAAGATCTGCCAGTAAGGCTTTGACTTCCTCTTGGCGTTTTTTCTTGTCCTTTTCCCCTTTTAATTTGGCCACCAGTTCTAATTGGTCACCGATTTTCATATAGGAGAGGAGCTGGTGATCTTGAAAGATAAAGCCGAGTAATTCCAGCCGTTTTTGTGTCCACTGGCCTTGGTTGAGACCGGTCAAGTCTTGGCCAGCGATGCGAATCCGCCCCTCATCCGCTGACAAAAGCAAGCCAGCAATGGCCAAAAGAGTGGACTTACCAGATCCTGAAGGGCCCAAGATGGCGACGAATTCGTTGGGTTCGACGCTTAAATTAAGCTGGTTGAGGACATGGTGCATCTGGCTACCATCGGCGTAGGATTTTCTGATATTTTCTAATTCGATAATGGCCATCTTATTCTCCATTTCCACCAATGACTTCGATTGGATCTACTTTTTTGATTTTGACAAGGGACAAGGCACCACACAAGATAGAGGTCAGGATAAAGCTAACCGAGATGGTGAGATTGTCCTTCAGGGTCATAAAGGAAGGGACGCTATTGGGTAAAAATGGCGCCATCATAGTTGCCAAGCCAAGCCCCAGCAGTACTCCGATGAGGGAGATGATGGTGAGCTGGGATAGTTGGACATAGGTAATCTGGCTCATGGACATGCCAATGGCCTTCAAGACGCCGAACTGTTTCAACTTCTGCAGGGTGAGGATATAGAAGAAGACCCCAAGGATAGCAGAAGAAGCGAGTAAGAGAACCCAAGTGATCATCCTTAGCGTCAGGTTTTGAGCCTTGTAGCCAGGGATTTTATCAATCACCTGCTTCTTATCCGCCACCATTAAGTTGCTGGTTAGATCGTTAGAAGTGATACTTTTCTTGGTCACAAGGGTTTGGGCTTGCCATTGATAGCTTGGATCTGTCTTTTGTCGCATGCCTGTGTAGGTTTCCGAGCTGATAAAGCCAATCTCGCTGTAGCCGTATTTGGCATTTTTCGCGAAGGCCACGACCTTGAGTTTTTGCTTAGAGGTTTTATCGATCACGCGATCGCCGACTTGGATTCCCTCATCCTCTTTGAAAGAACTGTCCAAAATGACCTCGTTTTTCTTTAAGTCGGAGATCTTGAGGTCTGTATCTTCCATGATTGGATTGAGGATTTCTTCTTCATTGTGATCGGTCGCGAAGTAGGTGATATCCAGAGTGTTGGAATCCTCTGTTTTTGAGACGGTTGCTCGCTGGATGGACAAGCCCGAATAGTCCATCCCCTCTATCTTTTGGACCTCATCTAAATCCTTCACCTTAATAGTTGAAAAGGGGATAATCCCTTCTGAATCCGTCGAAAGGATGTAGTGCAGCGACCCATAGTTATCGATTTGGGCCGATACCGACCGGCCCAGTCCATTTGTCAGACCGGACAAGAATACCACCATAAACATGAGGATGGTAATGAGGAGTTCAATCAGGATAAACTTCTTGGGTTGGTATTTCATTTCATTCCATGCGATTTTCATATTCGTTCTCCTTTTAGCACGGAGGTGCTCGAGCAGGGTTGCTAGCACCTAAACATACTCTACCATCATACCACAAGTGGGGGGATAATAGGGGGATGGTGTTTGGTAGAGTATGAAAGGATCGGATTTGTTTAATATGCAAACTTTATTATTATATCATGAAAATAATTAGAAAAACAGACTTGTATTATTTTGAAATTTGTATATGATGAAGGTGTAAGAACTATAAAATAGCCTGTTAGAAAGGGTAATGAAAGAATTAATCAGGCTATATAAAATTGGTGATTGGTAATTAATGTTGTAAAACAAGAAAGGAAAAGGTAAAAAATGCAAATACATAAAAAAATTTTTATAGTAGCGCTGGTTTTATCCATTTGTATCTCACTTTATTTTCTTATCAGTCCGTCTAAAATTCTCACCTTTCCGATTCTTGTGAGTGAATTTGATGAAATAACATTTAAATATTACATGTTTGTAAAGATTGGAATTGTATTATTATTTATCAAATTCTTACTAGATGTATGCTTAGAGTATATCAAGAAATGTTTTAAAGATTATTGATAACTCTTCAAACAAAAGAGTCTGAGACATGAACTGCACCCCAAAAGTTAGACAAAAAAAATCTAACTTTTGGGGTGTTTTTATTATGAAATTGACTTAAAAAGATAAAGTTCAGATCTATGAACTTAGAAAACAAGGATATAGCTTAGAGCAGCTTTCAAATAAATTTGGGATAAACAATTCTAATCTTAGGTACATGATTAAATTGATTGATTGTTACGGAATAGAGTTCGTCAAAAAAGGAAAAACCGTTACTACTCTCCTGAATTAAAACAAGAAAGGATGCTATAAACTCCACACATCCTACATAGACAGTTTCCATTATATTTTTTAATATTCTTCAAAACTATATCTTGTACAAATTATTTAATCTTTCTAACTCTAATACATTCATACATACTTCTACTCCAATAACTTCCCCCTTACTATAAATAATTCCACAAGAAAACACAATCCTATCCTTACTCAAAATATTTGACAATATTACAAATGATTCCAAAACATAATCCTCTATAGTAATAAAACAATTATTTTCATCTTTAAAAAACTCTATAAATCCAATATCCTTACACCTATCACGAAAATGAAACCTAAGTGATCTTAAAAAATAATCAAAAAACACATCATTTTCCATAGAAAACCCTTTCTTTTTAAAAACATTCTGATATAATCATACAAAAAATAAAGGAGAACTGCTATGAAAAAACTTATTTTATTTATAACTACCTTTCTAACTCTTCTTTCATTACTTTCTTCAAGAACAAGTCGCTTAGTCTGGAGTCTTGCATCATGAGATTTTGGTGAGTGTGCTACACTTTGCGCAAAGGCAAGAGACGGCGAAGCGAGACTAAAAGTTAAGATACCTGCAGAAGCAACAACTGCAAAAAATTTAGTAGTTTTCATGAGCTTTTCTCCTTTTCTTTTGTATTCGCTTACATTTTATCGTATAATGTTATTGTAGCAAAGAAAGAAGGTGTTATTATGTTAAATAAATATTTTTCAAAATATAAATGGACTGATTTATTTTGGATTCTATTTGTGATTTTGACATGCATCTATATAGGAAATCATGATTTGCTTCCTCTTAATCATCAAGAATTCTCTCTTCGTGGTAGTTTCTGGGGATTTGTACTTGCATTATATCACTTACTATTCATTGATAAATTTATTATCTCTCGCCGGAAGTAAAACAAGGATGAGCAAAAACTCAATTTCAGGAGAAAATAAAGTAAACCTCCCCACAATAAAACGCATGGTATCAAGGTTATTCAAAAGACGATCATAAAGGCTGCTAAAGCGAGGGTTTAGTCCGACGATATGAAGATTATGTTGTTTAGGTTAGAATGGAGATAATCGCAAATTCTGAATAACATTATTAACCAAAAAATCGCAAAGAGGAAAAAAAGAAATGCGTGGGCTTAAATACATAATATATCCAATAGTATTTCTAATCTTAATACTATTACTAAGAAATATTACTTTCACATTCCGCAATATCACATTATTAATTCTAGCTTCTCTAGGATTCGGAAGTGCTATCCTTAAATTATATGACTTATTATAAATAGATTAAAGACGGTTATCCGTACAATTAGGCGTTATAAATGCTGTATTTGCCTCTAACGGTTACGGAATAGTAATACAAAATTATTGGTACAAACAATGAAAAAAATAATTATTTCCATCTTATTGATCCTCTTAATTAGCCTTATCATCGCACTTTATATATACATCGTATTATAAAAAGCTGACATTTAAAAGGAAGGTAAAAAATGCAAATACATAAAAAAATTTTTATAGTGGCGTTGGTTTTATCTATTTGTATCTCACTATATTTTCTTATCAATCCGTCTAATATCTTCACCTTTCCGATCCGTGTGCATTCATTTGATGACACATTTAAATATTACATGTTTGTGAAGATTGGAATTGTATTATTATTTATCAAATTCTTACTGGATATATGCTTAGAGTATATCAAGAATTGGTTTAAAAAGTTTTGATGTATCTTCACACAAAAGAGTCTGAGACAGTGTTTTGTCCCAGACTCTTTTGTGAGTTGTGAGCTCTGTTTTATAGATTCCACTGCTTGAGGGAAATTTCGCCACTATTGAGCCAGATTTCTTCTTGATTTTCTAACTGGACCAAGAGTTGGCCGGTATCGGAGATGTCTTTGGCGAGGCCCTGATAGGTATGCTGGTTCTGCTCAAAGGTGACAGTTCGTCCTAAGACCAGGGAGCGCTCTTTGTAGAGGTAGACCAGTTCATCGATATCCGTATGAAGAAATTCCCTCCAAATCTCGCTGATGAGGTCATTGCGGGTGATGGGACAAGGGCCTTCAAATAAGGAACCAGCCTTGCTTTCTAGCTCATCTGGAAAAGTAGAGATAGCCAAATTGAGACCGACTCCGATAATGACATCCGTGACAAGGCCGGTCTCGATGGATGTGATAGCTTCGGTTAGGATTCCTCCAATTTTTTTATGGCGATAGTAAATATCATTGACCCATTTGATATCGACATCGATCAGGGTCAGATTTTTAATAGCCTTATAGATGGCTCCTGCGACCATGAGGGTATAAGGGGGGAGCTCCGCAGGTGGGAGTTGGGGCTTTTGATGAAGAGACATATAGATGCCGCCTTGATCGGGAGAGTAGTAGTCGCGACCAAAGCGGCCCTTTCCAGCAGATTGGGACTTGGCCAGGTAGAGAGCCCTGCCCTCTTTATGGGCTTCCATGCCTAATTTTGCGTCCAATTGGGTAGAATGACATTCTTCATTCAAAGTAACGGTCAACTGGGTATTGCTGGCAATGACTTCAGGAAGCAAAATATCGCCTGAGACCAGTCTATAACCCTTCTTTTTTAGGGATTCGATGACGACCCCATCTTTTTCCAGGCGCTGAATAGCCTTCCAGATGGAGGTGCGAGAAACACCTAATTCTTTTGCCAACTGTTCCCCGTTGACGTAATCATCTGCCTGAGAAAGGGTTTGAAAGAGGATTTCGTGTGTTTTCATAAGACTAAGACCTCCTAGCGACTGCTGTCTCGAATCGTCAGTTTGGTGGCTAATTTGACCATGCAGGGAACACTTGGTTGAGCCCCCTGAAAGGTCTGCCGCAACAGCTGAATGGCTTGCTTGCCCATTTCTTCTGTGTAGACGGTCACAGTAGAGAGGGCAGGAAAAACATACTTAGCGATGGAAGTATCATTGAAGGAAATGAGACTGACGCGATCGGGCACAGCGATTTGGTGCTCCTGAAGGGACCGAAGGGCCCCAACAGCTATGGCATCACTGGCCATGAAAAAGGCAGTTGGCAAGTCGTCGCCCAGTGCTTGAATCAGCTGCTCCATCATCTGATAGCCTGACTCAGTTGAGAACTGACCGACAGCGACAAAGCGCTCCTCATAAAGCCCTTTTTCCGTGAGAAACTGTTGAAAGACTCGTTGACGAGGATCCATCTGAAGCGGTGTTGCATCTGCTGTCTCTTCTTGACCAACCAAGAGTCCGATCTCCTTGTGATGATGCTCAAGGAAATGCTCGAGAGCGGTGATAACAGAATCTTCTAAATCTGTCGTCACGCAAGAATGCCCTAGATAGAGGGTATTGCTATCGACAAAGATCAGGGGTTTGCCGTAGCTTTCTAGATCTTGAATGGTCTTTGGACTGAATTTTCCAAGAGCAATAATGCCGTCTGCCTCCTGAATCAAAGACCAATCGTCCTTGTTAAAGATACGAAAGATCTCATAGCCTAATTCCTGGGCTTGTTTCTCCAAGCCCATGCGAATGGCATAGTAGTAGAGGTCCTCTAATTCTTCTTCGCGCGTGTACCATTCAAAGATGACGATTTTATGAGAATCTTCGACTGGTTGAGGCGCTGTTTTGCGGCTTTTCTTTTGGTAATGCAGGTCCTCAGCGATGCGAAGAATCCGACTGCGCGTGTCTTCACCAACCGATAAGGTCACATCTTGGTTGAGGACGCGAGAGACCGTTGCCTGAGAAACGCCTGCTTTTTCTGCAATGTCTTTAATCGTTGCCATAGTTCATCCTTTATTGCTTACTAGTTCCAGTATACTCTAAATACTAGTAAAAAGAAATAAATATTTACTAAATTTTATGTTTGCTGCGATATTGGCTAGGAGTCAGGTGGCTATAGGCCTTAAAGGCCTTTGAAAAATAGAGGGGATCTGAAAAGCCAACCGAGTAAGCCACGATCTTGATGCTTTCGTCTGTATTGGTCAGTAACTGCTGAGCACGTTGCATGCGGACCGAGTGCAAGAATTCCTTGGGAGAGATCTGGTGAAACTCCTTAAAAACAGTTGTTAGGTAGGAGCGATGGACATTGAGGTCATCAGCGATCTCTTGAATACTGAGATGTTCTTTAGCGTAATGCGTCTCAATCACATGCTTGCAAGTCAGGTAGAGTTGATAGGTTGGAGATGGGTGGCTCCGATGGATATCGGGTGCCACTTCACTGATAAGAAATAGCAGTTCATAGATCTGAGAGAGAAGGTGGAGTTGGTAGTGCGAGGTCATCTTAGAGTCCTCTGCCTTGTGGACAAGCTGCTCCATAAACAGCCCGATCCGCTCTGTGTCCACCTCTGTTTTCTTTAGAAAACCTTTGGCATGTATGGTTGAAAAGCGCATGAAATCACTTACCTTGGTGCCACTGATGCCAATCCAGTAGTAGGACCAAGGATCTTCAGCATCTGCCCGGTAGTAGGTCACCATATTTTTAGGGAGGAGGAAGAGATCTCCAGCTTCTAAGTGGATTTCATTTTTATTGATGTGAAAGACACCTTTTCCCTTGGTGATAAAATGTAGAACAAAATTGTCACGGACGCTAGGTCCGAATTCGTAGTTCTTGGGGCAATCTTCGTAGCCGTAAAAATCAAGGGATAGATCAATGGTGTCGGTTTGGTATTCAGAAAAGACTAACAAAGCTGAACCTCCTACCTAACATTTTACCATATAAGCCCAACAAAATTCTATTTTCGGAAGCGTTTACATTATGTAAAATAAAGACATGTTAAAAAAGAAAGATATGGGAACTAGAAATAAAAATACATAGTAATAGATTTTTAGGATCCAATGGGAGGAAGACATGGCAATTCGTATTGAACAAAATTTGTTCTATGTAGAAAGTAAGGGATTGAGCCTCATCCTTGAAAATCGTGATGGCTACCTGATGCTTAAGCATTTGGGACGTCCGATCCCGTCTTATCATTCTTCCAATACTGTGCATGAAAAAGATCATGCCTTCTCTGGGAATCCAACACCTGACAATCGCATCTTTAGTCTAGATACCCAGCGTCAGGTCTTGGGACAACACGGGCTTGGAGATTTCCGAAAGCCGTCGATTCAAATCCAGCACGGCGTTACAGAGGTGACGGATTTCCTCTATGTCGGAGCCAATATCTACTCTGGCAGTGTCGAGGCGTCCGCTCTTCCGAACCCTCACTCAGTAGATCAGGCTGAAACCTTGGCCTTGGTCTTTGAAGATGATCAAGCAGCACTGCGTTTGACCCTCTATTACACAGCCTACGAAGACCGGGCAACCATCACTAGCTTTTCAAAGATTGAAAACTGCAGTGATGAAACCGTCGTGATCCACAAGGCCCTTAGTGTGATGGCAGATGTCCCAGCAGGTGACTATGATGTCATCACCCTTCAAGGGGCCTATGCGAGAGAAAAAACAGTTCGCCGTCAGCAAGTAGAGCAAGGAATCTTCTCCATCAGCTCCAACCGTGGTGCTTCCGGACATGCCCAGACTCCAGCCCTGATTCTTGCTGACCATGAAGTAACAGAAGATGCCGGTTCTGCCCTTGCCTTCCAACTGCTCTACAGTGGAAATTTTGAAGGATTTGTTCAAAAGAATCAACTCAATGAAGTTCGGGTTGGATTGGGAATCAATCCAGAAAACTTCTCCTGGGAATTAGCGCCAAATCAGAGCTTTGATACGCCGGTAGCCATGATCAGCTACTCCCATAAGGGATTGACCGGTCTCAGTCAAGAGAGTCAAGCATTTGTCCAAGACCATATCATTCCTAGCCAGTTTGCCCGTAAAGAACGTCCAATTCTTATCAACAACTGGGAAGCAACCTACTTTGATTTCAAGAAAGAAAAATTATTGGAGCTAGCAGATGAGGCTCAAAAAGTAGGGATCGAACTCTTTGTTCTGGATGATGGCTGGTTTGGCAATCGTTATGATGACAATCGGGCCCTTGGTGACTGGACTGTCAACGAAGAAAAATTAGGAGGCAGCCTAGCAGAATTGATCCAAGGCATCCACGACAAGGGACTTCAATTTGGCCTTTGGGTGGAGCCAGAAATGATTTCTGTTGATAGCGACCTCTATCGGGCTCATCCGGACTGGGCTATTCAAGTCCCAGGCTATGAACACACTTATTCACGGAATCAACTAGTACTCGATTTCGCAAATAAAGAAGTAGTGGCTTATATCAAGCAGGTCTTGGATGACTTACTTGGAAATCATGAGATCGACTATATCAAATGGGACATGAACCGTAATATCACCAAACTTGGAAATGGGAAAACCTACCTTGAAACCAAGATGCAATCCCATGCTTATATCTTAGGTCTCTATGAAGTAGTTTCTTACTTAACAGAGAAGTACGAGAACATCCTCTTTGAGTCCTGCTCTGGAGGTGGTGGCCGCAACGACCTTGGTATGATGCGGTACTTCCCTCAGGTCTGGGCAAGTGACAATACGGATGCCATTGCCAGACTTCCGATCCAGTATGGTTCTAGCTACCTCTATCCTACCATTTCTATGGGGGCTCACGTATCAGCGGTTCCAAATCACCAGATGGGAAGGATGACACCGCTTGAAACGCGTGGTCATGTGGCCATGATGGGAAATCTGGGCTATGAATTGGATTTAACCAGTCTTCCGCAAGAAGAGTTGGATCGGATCGCAGCACAAGTCGCTCATTACAAAACGATTCGACCACTTGTTCAATTCGGAAAACACTACCGCTTGATCAATCCAAGCCAAGGTAGCAATCAAGCAGCCGTCCAGTTCACTTATCAAGATCGCACGGTTGTAACTTATGTACGGGTCTTATCAACGGTTGAGGAGATCGAGCCGACCCTGAAACTCAAAGGATTGGAAGAAGATGCGCTCTATCGCTTAGAAGGGACGGATCAAGTCTATTCAGGAGCTGAGCTCATGTATGCTGGCTTAACCGTCGTTCTTCCTCAGGGAGATTTCCTCAGCAAACAATATGTTTTTGTCAAAAAATAAAAGGAGACAGCCAAATGAAATGGTATAAAAAAATCGGACTTCTTGCGACTACAGGCCTAGCCTTGTTTGGGCTTGGCGCTTGCTCCAACGATGGAAAATCTGCGGATGGCACAGTGACTATCGAGTATTTCAACCAGAAAAAAGAAATGACCAAAACCTTGGAAGAAATCGCGCGTGATTTTGAAAAGGAAAACCCAAAGGTCAAGGTCAAAGTCGTCAATGTACCGAACGCTGGTGAAGTATTGAAAACACGTGTCCTCGCAGGAGATGTGCCAGATGTGGTCAATATTTACCCACAGTCCATCGAACTACAAGAATGGGCAAAAGCAGGCGTCTTCGAAGATTTGTCCAATAAAGACTATCTGAAACGTGTGAAAAATGGCTACGCTGAAAAATATGCTGTAAATGGAAAAGTCTACAACGTTCCCTTTACAGCCAACGCTTATGGAATTTACTACAACAAAGATAAATTCGAAGAATTGGGCTTGAAGGTTCCTGAAACTTGGGACGAGTTCGAACAGTTAGTAAAAGACATTGTTGCCAAAGGACAAACTCCATTTGGGATTGCAGGAGCAGATGCTTGGACGCTCAATGGGTATAATCAATTAGCCTTTGCGACAGCAGCAGGTGGAGGAAAAGAAGCCAACCAATACCTTCGTTATTCTCAGCCAAATTCCATTAAATTGTCTGATCCGATTATGAAGGATGACATCAAGGTCATGGATATCCTTCGCATTAAAGGTTCTAAGCAAAAGAACTGGGAAGGTGCAGGTTATACAGACGTTATCGGAGCCTTCGCGCGTGGAGATGTCCTCATGACACCAAATGGGTCTTGGGCCATCACAGCTATCAATGAACAAAAACCGAAATTTAAGATTGGGACCTTCATGATTCCAGGGAAAGAAAAAGGACAAAGCTTAACCGTTGGTGCGGGAGACTTAGCATGGTCTATCTCAGCTACTACCAAACATCCAAAAGAAGCCAATGCCTTTGTGGAATACATGACCCGTCCAGAAGTCATGCAAAAGTACTATGATGTGGACGGATCTCCAACAGCGATCGAAGGGGTCAAACAAGCAGGAGAGGATTCACCGCTTGCTGGGATGACCAAATATGCCTTTACGGATCGTCACTTGGTGTGGTTGCAACAATACTGGACCAGTGAAGCAGACTTCCATACCTTGACGATGAACTATGTCTTGACAGGTGATAAACAAGGAATGGTCAATGATTTGAATGCCTTCTTTAACCCGATGAAAGCGGATGTGGATTAGGAGTAGAGAGACGATGAAAAAAGTATTACAAAAATATTGGGCATGGGCTTTTGTGGTCATTCCCCTCTTATTACAAGCAATTTTCTTCTATGTGCCAATGTTCCAAGGAGCCTTTTACAGTTTTACTAACTGGACAGGTTTGACCTATAACTACAAATTTGTTGGCTTGAACAACTTTAAGCTCCTCTTTATGGATCCAAAATTCATGAATGCCATTGGCTTTACTGCGATCATCACGATTGCTATGGTAGTTGGTGAGATTGCCCTTGGGATCTTCATTGCGCGTGTTTTGAACTCTAAAATCAAAGGCCAAACCTTCTTCCGTGCTTGGTTCTTCTTCCCAGCTGTTTTGTCTGGTTTGACAGTGGCGTTGATCTTCAAACAAGTCTTCAACTACGGTCTACCAGCCATTGGGAATGCCCTTCATATTGAGTTTCTCCAAACGAGTCTTTTAGGGACTAAGTGGGGAGCGATCTTTGCGGCTGTCTTTGTCCTTCTTTGGCAAGGAGTAGCTATGCCCATCATTATCTTCCTAGCTGGTCTGCAATCTATCCCATCTGAAATTACAGAAGCAGCAAGAATCGATGGCGCGACTAGCAAGCAAGTCTTCTGGAATGTTGAATTGCCTTACTTACTACCAAGTGTCTCTATGGTCTTTATCCTAGCCCTAAAAGGTGGGCTTACCGCCTTTGACCAAGTCTTTGCCATGACTGGTGGTGGTCCAAACAATGCCACAACCTCACTTGGACTCTTGGTTTATAACTATGCCTTTAAAAATAACCAATTCGGTTATGCCAATGCCATTGCCGTAATCTTGTTCTTCTTGATTGTAGTGATTTCGATCATCCAATTGAGAGTATCTAAGAAATTTGAAATTTAAGAGGAGAAGCACGATGAAACAAGATGAAAGAAAAGCCTTGATTGGCAAATACATTCTATTGATTCTAGGATCGGTTCTGATTTTAGTGCCGCTCCTTGCCACCCTCTTTAGTTCCTTCAAACCCACCAAGGATATCGTAGACAATTTCTTTGGATTCCCGACGAATTTCACATGGGACAACTTTAGTCGACTCTTGGCAGATGGAATCGGTGGTTATTATTGGAACTCTGTCGTCATCACTGTTTTGTCTTTACTTGCAGTAATGATATTTATCCCCATGGCAGCCTACTCCATCGCACGTAATATGAGTAAGAGAAAAGCCTTTACTATCATGTACACCCTCTTGATTCTTGGGATCTTTGTACCTTTCCAAGTCATCATGATTCCGATTACGGTTATGATGAGTAAACTCGGTTTGGCTAACACCTTTGGTTTGATCTTGCTCTACTTGACCTATGCGATTCCACAGACACTCTTTCTCTATGTAGGGTATATCAAAATCTCGATCCCAGAAAGTCTGGATGAAGCAGCAGAGATCGATGGGGCTAATAAGTTTACAACTTATTTCCGTATCATCTTTCCAATGATGAAACCGATGCATGCGACAACCATGATCATCAATGCCCTTTGGTTCTGGAATGACTTCATGTTGCCACTCCTTGTTTTGAACCGCGATTCAAAAATGTGGACCCTGCCTTTGTTCCAATACAACTACGCAGGCCAATATTTCAACGACTACGGACCAAGCTTTGCCTCTTACGTGGTCGGCATTATCAGTATCACCATTGTCTATCTCTTCTTCCAACGCCATATCATCGCAGGAATGAGCAACGGCGCAGTGAAATAAGAAATAAGATACAAAGGGACGATTCAGCTTGCTGAAAATTTCTGTAGAAAAATAGGAAATCGACGTAGTGTGCTTGCACACAAGAAGATTTATCTTTTTTCCTAAGAAATTAGTCCCGTGTTCAATTCTGTACACAAAGTAACGATTCAGCTTGCTGATTTAAATCGTATCCTATGAAGCAATTCTTAAAATATATAAACTCAAGAAAGCCAGGTCTCTTCAGACTTGGCTTTCAAATAAAGAAAAGGAGACCATTATGCCAATTCAAAACAAAACCATGTTAATTACTTACTCAGATAGCTTGGGAAATAACCTGAAGGATCTCTATGAAAATCTGGAGAAGCACTTTGGGGATGCAGTAGGTGGAGTACACCTCTTGCCATTTTTCCCATCAACTGGTGACCGAGGCTTTGCGCCTGTAGACTATGACCAAGTGGATCCAGCTTTTGGGGATTGGGAAGATGTCAAACGCTTGGGCGACAAGTACTATCTCATGTTTGACTTTATGATCAATCATATTTCCCGCCAGTCTAAGTATTATAAAGACTACCAAGAAAAGCACGACCAAAGTGCCTACAAGGATCTCTTCCTCAACTGGGACAAGTTCTGGCCGGAGAATCGTCCGACTCAAGCAGATGTAGATTTGATTTATAAGCGGAAAGACCGAGCTCCTAAACAAGCTATCACTTTTGCGGATGGGACGACCGAGCATCTATGGAATACCTTTGGGGAAGAGCAGATTGACCTAGACGTGACCAAGGAAGTGACCATGGACTTTATTCGCAAGACCATCGAACATCTGGCAAGCAATGGCTGTGACCTCATTCGTTTGGACGCCTTTGCCTATGCAGTCAAGAAATTGGATACTAATGATTTCTTCGTGGAGCCAGATATTTGGGATTTGTTGGATAAGGTGCGCGATATGGCGGCCAGCTATGGTGCTGAGCTCTTGCCAGAGATTCATGAACACTATTCCATCCAATTTAAGATTGCCGATCACGACTATTATGTCTATGACTTCGCGCTACCCATGGTAACCCTCTATAGCCTCTATAGTTCAAAAGTGGAGCGCCTTGCCAAGTGGTTGAAGATGAGTCCTATGAAGCAGTTCACGACGCTGGATACCCATGACGGGATTGGCGTGGTCGATGTCAAGGATATTTTGACAGATGAAGAGATTGACTATGCTTCAAATGAGCTCTATAAGGTAGGAGCAAATGTTAAACGCAAATATTCAACAGCAGAATACAACAACTTGGACATCTACCAAATCAATTCGACCTACTATTCAGCGCTCGGAGATGATGATCGCAAGTACTTCCTAGCCCGTTTGATTCAAGCCTTTGCACCAGGTATTCCACAAGTTTATTATGTTGGATTCTTAGCTGGGAAGAATGATTTGGAACTCTTAGAAAACACCAAAGAAGGCCGCAATATTAACCGTCATTACTACAGCAATGAAGAAATTGCTCAAGAAGTAGAGCGACCAGTCGTGCAATCCCTTCTCAAGCTCTTTAGTTTCCGGAACAACTCGCAAGCTTTTGACTTAGAAGGAAGCATTGAGGTGGAAACACCAGATGAACATACCATTGTCATTACGCGCCAAAATAAAGACCAGACTGTCACAGCAGTAGCCCGAATTGATCTTGCTGAGGGCACTTACCAAGTGACAGAAAATGGTCAAGAAATGGTGTTTTAAAAAAATATGAACGAACTAAAGGATAAGTAAAAAATGCTTATCCTTTTTTAAACCAAGCGCCTTGCAACCGTTTACAAAACTATAAAACAATGGTACAATATCTATTGAAAGAAAGGAGGTCGCTTTATGAAAAAAATCATTTATCCATCTGCGGCCCTATTAACGGCTTTTGCTCTATTATCAGTTCAAACAGCAAAAGCAGACACAGCTCAAGCGTCGGATCAAGCCAATGAACCGGCAGCAACAGTAGAAGAGGTGGTGGCTTCTCCAACTCCAGAAACCACTACAGAAAATCAGGGGGAAGTGGCCGAAACACCGACGACAACAGACCGTGTAGCTGTCCCTGCTGCCTCCCCAACGGTAACATCGACAGAGACGGCATCTCCTGAAGTGGAAAAACTGATTGAAAACATGCCACTCAAACAAAAAGTGACTCAAATGATCATGCCGGACTTCCGTAAGTGGCAGGAGGCTAATCAGGAATCGCCACAGGATCTCACCAAGGTCAATGCTGAAGTAGCAGATGTGATCGATAAATATGATTTTGGAGGCGTCATTCTTTTTGCTGAAAACGTCAAAGAAACCAAGCAAACCCTAGCTCTGACGCAAGATATGCAAAAGGCAGCAATTGAAAACAAGGCCAACAATGGGAAGATTCCGCTATTGTTAGCCATCGACCAAGAAGGGGGGATCGTCTACCGCTTGGGTACGGGTACAGCCCTTCCTGGTAATATGGCCATTGGGGCTACCAATGATCCCAAACTAGCCAAAGAAGCCGGTCAAATCATCGGTCGAGAGCTTTCTGCGCTAGGCTTGAATGTGGACTTCGCTCCAGTTCTAGATACTAATAACAATCCTCAAAATCCTGTGATTGGGCTTCGTTCCTTCTCATCTGATCCAAACCGGGTTGCCTACTTGGGTATTCCGATGATGAAAGGCATTCAGGACTACAATGTGGCTGTAGCAGCCAAGCATTTCCCAGGTCATGGGGATACAGCGGTCGATTCCCATACAGGTCTGCCATTGGTGGATAAATCTCTTGCTGAGCTTGAAAAATTGGAACTCCTTCCATTCAAAAAAGCTATGGATGAAGGGGTCGACCTCTTGATGACGGCTCATATCCAATACCCGCAGATTGAAAAAGATCAGGTCGTGTCAAAAGAAACGGGTGAGAAAATCTATGTTCCAGCGACTCTCTCTGATGATATTTTAACGGGCTTGGTACGGAAGAAATACGGCTATAAGGGCGTGATTGTCTCTGATGCCATGGGAATGGATGCTATCGCTAAGAACTTCGGTGAGGTGGAAGCCGTGAAGATGGCTATCAAAGCCGGAGTTGACCTGGTTTTGATGCCAACGACCCTTCGCAGCAAAGCCGATTTGACCAAGATTGATACCATCGTCAATGCAGTGGTAGATGCGGTCCAAACCGGTGACATCTCAGAAGAACGCTTAAATGAGTCGGTTCGTCGGATCCTGACCCTCAAAGAAAAACGTGGGGTCCTGAATTTTGATCCAAGTGCTCGGACAGCTGAAAAAGCAGAGGAAGCAGTCGGATCTAGCCTCAACCGTGACTTGGAACGCAAGATTGCAGCAGCAGCGGTGACGGTTGTAAAAAATGAAGACAATACCTTGCCATTTAAGGTGCAAACAGGGGACCATGTCTTACTACTCGGAGCTTTTGAAAATGAAGTCCCAGGACTAAATTTGGGCATGCGTCGCTTAATCGCGGATGGAGTGCTTCCAAAAGATACCTCCTTTGTGGCCAAGAACTTCACTAAGGAATCCACCCTTGATAGTCTAAAAGAAGACCTTGAAAAAGCCACCCATATCGTAGTGATTTCAGAGATCGGTTATGAAGGGCAACTGGATAAAGATTTCTGGCGGACCAAGATTCCAACAGAAATCGTCAATTATGCCAATACCAACCATAAGAAGGCAGCTGTCCTTTCTATCTCTAAACCTTATGATGTAGCCAACTATCCCGCAGCCAAAGCCATTTTAGCAGTCTATGGAAATAAGGGAATGGATCCAACGGAATCCCTCAAACCAGACAATGCATTTGGTCCTAATATTCCTGCAGGAGTGGAAGTCATCTTCAATGGCAAGGAACATCTAGGTACCTTACCGGTTGATATTCCAAAAATTGTAGATGGAAAAATGTCGGAAACAGAGTACGTTTACCGTATTGGTCATGGTCTCTTCTATCCAGCACCTGCTCCATTGCCAACACCAGAAGTCCAAGATCCAACTTCACCAGTCCAAGAACCAACCCATCAGACACAACCAGTAGAGGTTGGTAACACAGGAACACAGGTCCTTGTTAGCAAGCAAGAAAAAGCTAGCACTCTTGATGGTCCACAAGTTACTCCGATCGCTGTGAAACAAGCCACTGATCAGGCTCCTGCAAGTGTTTCAGCAAGTCCTGCATCATCGGTATTGCCAAAAACCGGTCAAACAGGGAACCTCCTCTCCCTCATGGGCATCAGCCTCTTAACCTTCCTTGGATCTTTTGTCTATCCAAGAAAGAAACACTAAAGGATTAAGAATCTCAATTGGGTGATTTCCCAATTGAGATTTTTGGTAAACTTTTACTAAAATTAACTCGAAATAGCAAGAGTGGAATAGAAGTTGTAATCGGAGGAAAACCCTTTGTTATAGCCTTTTCGGACACAAAATAAAAAATTAATAAAATTTTACTAAAAACACTTGAAGTTTTACTTCTGATCAGATATAATACAAGTATAAAAACGTTTACAAAACTAAAGGAGTTTCTCATGACGACAACAATCACATCTCAAGATTTACAAGCAAAATTCCAGGCTGTCTTTGGGGAAAAGGCTGACCACACTTTCTTTTCACCAGGACGGATCAATCTGATCGGTGAACACACTGACTATAATGGTGGGCATGTCTTCCCAGCAGCCATCACTCTTGGTACCTACGGAGCGGCAAGAAAGCGTGAGGATAAGGTCTTGCGTTTCTTCTCAGGAAACTTTGAAGACAAGGGGATCATTGAAGTTCCACTTGAAAATCTCCACTTTGAAAAAGAGCACAACTGGACCAACTATCCAAAAGGCGTGCTCCACTTCTTGCAAGAAGCTGGTCATGTCATTGATAGCGGAATGGATGTCTATGTCTACGGTAATATTCCAAATGGATCTGGTCTTTCTTCTTCAGCTTCCCTTGAGCTCTTGATTGGCGTCATCGCTGAGAAACTATATGATCTTCACTTAGATCGTCTAGATCTGGTCAAGATCGGCAAACAAACCGAAAATCACTTCATCGGAGTCAACTCTGGGATCATGGACCAATTTGCCATCGGTATGGGAGCTGACCAACGGGCTATTTATCTTGATACCAACACCCTAGAATATGATCTGGTACCGCTGGACCTCAAAGACAATGTCGTAGTCATCATGAATACTAACAAACGCCGGGAATTAGCGGATTCAAAATACAATGAACGTCGGGCAGAATGTGAAACTGCCGTTTCTGAACTCCAAGAAAAATTGGATATCCAAACCTTAGGGGAATTGGATCTCTGGGCTTTTGATGCTTACAGCTACTTGATCAAGGATGAAAATCGCATCAAACGAGCTCGCCATGCTGTACTTGAGAACCAACGGACCCTCCAAGCTCGTAAGGCCCTTGAAGCAGGGGATTTGGAAGGCTTTGGCCGTCTCATGAATGCTTCCCACGTATCCTTGGAACATGACTACGAAGTGACAGGTCTAGAATTGGATACCTTGGTGCATACAGCCTGGGAACAAGAAGGAGTGCTTGGTGCTCGTATGACGGGAGCAGGCTTTGGTGGTTGCGCCATCGCCCTTGTCAACAAAGATAAGGTTGAAGCATTTAAAGAAGTTGTCGGCAAACGCTATGAGGAAGTCGTTGGCTATGCGCCAAGCTTCTACATTGCAGAGGTTGCGGCGGGGACACGGGTACTTGATTAAAAAGGAGATAGGATGACAGAACTGGTATTAGATGCATTTGTCACAGCCGTCATTGCGGCGAGTGACTACGAAGAGATGGATCGGATTTATCTAAAAAATCGCATCATGAGTCGCATTGGAGAAGAAGGGCTAGACGCCCCAGCTCAAAAAGAAGAGTTGATCGCACTCAAAGATCAGCTGGTAGAGATCGCTGTTGCAAATAGCAAGATCCAGGATAGTATGGCCGCAAAAGACAGTTTGGGTGCGGAGTTGATGGATTGGATCACCCCTAGTCCTAGTCAAGTCAACCATCGCTTTTGGGAGACCTACCGTCAGTCCAAGGAAGACGCGATTGCGGATTTCTATGCCCTCTCTAAGCGCAATGATTACATCAAGGTCAAAGCCATTGCGCAAAATATTGCCTTTGAGACACAAACTCCCTACGGTTCTCTTGAAATCACCATCAATCTGTCAAAACCTGAAAAAGATCCTAAAGACATTGCAGCGACCAAGCTTGCCAAAGCCAGTCATTATCCAGCCTGCCAATTGTGCTTTGAAAATGAAGGCTATCAAGGTCGCCTAGACCATCCAGCCCGGGCCAATCATCGGATTATCCGTTTTGACATGGACGGTCATGACTGGGGCTTTCAGTATTCCCCTTATGCCTACTTCAATGAACACTGCATTTTCCTCGATAGCCAGCATGTTCCTATGGCCATTAGCCGCAAGACCTTTGAGCGACTCTTGACCATTGTCGAGACTTTCCCAGGCTATTTTGCAGGGTCCAATGCAGACCTGCCCATTGTAGGGGGATCCATCCTGACTCATGACCATTACCAAGGCGGACGCCATACCTTCCCTATGGAGCTAGCTCCTGTTGAGGAAAGCTTTAGCGTTGAGGGATTTGAGGCTGTATCGGTAGGAATTGTCAATTGGCCCATGTCGGTTCTCCGCTTGCAATCGGACAACAAGGCGCAATTGATTGACCTGGCAGACCATATCCTCACAGCCTGGCGAGGCTACTCGGATCCAGCCGTTCAAGTCTTAGCAGCATCCGACGGTCAGCCCCACCATACCATTACCCCCATTGCACGGATTCGTGATGGGCATTATGAATTGGACTTGGTGCTCCGTGACAACCAAACCTCACCAGAGCATCCAGATGGCATTTATCACCCACATGCGGATGTGCAACACATCAAAAAAGAAAATATCGGCCTGATCGAAGTCATGGGCTTGGCCATTTTGCCACCTCGCCTCAAGGAAGAGCTCAAGCAGGTTCAAGACTATTTGATTGGACGTGAGAATACTGTGGCGACCTACCACCAGCCTTGGGCAGATGATTTGAAAGCCACTCACCCAGCCATCACAGACGAAGCAGAGGCAGAAGCCCTTGTCCGTGAATCAGTTGGCCAGATCTTTGCGCGTGTGCTCGAAGATGCTGGTGTCTACAAGAGAACAGCAGAAGGACAAGCTGCCTTTAGACGCTTTGTTGCGACGCTTTAAGTGTGGAGAAGTGGCAGAAATTTGGTACAATAAGAGAGAAGACAAGAAGCGAAAGGAAAACAAATGGCAATACTCGTACTCGGAGGAGCTGGTTACATCGGTTCCCACATGGTGGACCGTTTGGTCAATGAAGGACAGGAAAAAGTCGTCGTGGTCGATAGTCTGGTCACAGGCCACCGTGCAGCGGTGCATCCAGATGCCGTCTTTTACCAAGGAGACCTGGCGGATCAAGACTTTATGCGCACTGTTTTTAAGGAACATGCAGATATCGATGCGGTCATCCACTTTGCGGCCTACTCACTGGTCGCTGAGTCCATGGCAGATCCATTGAAATACTTTGACAACAATACAGCTGGCATGGTCAAACTCTTGGAAGTCATGCATGAATGTGGGGTGCACTACATCGTCTTTTCTTCAACTGCTGCCACTTACGGGATTCCAGAAGAAATTCCAATACTTGAAACCACTCCACAAAAACCGATTAATCCCTATGGGGAAAGCAAGCTCATGATGGAAACCATTATGCGCTGGGCCGATCAAGCATACGGCATCAAGTATGTGCCCCTTCGTTACTTTAATGTAGCGGGTGCTAAACCTGACGGCTCGATTGGCGAAGACCACGGACCAGAGACCCATCTCTTGCCAATCGTCTTGCAAGTAGCCCAAGGCAAACGCGAGAAGATCGCAATTTTTGGAGATGACTACAATACACCAGATGGCACCAATGTTCGGGACTATGTCCATCCATTTGACTTGGCAGATGCCCATCTTTTAGCCGTGGAGTACCTCCGAAATGGCAACCCATCGACTGCCTTTAATCTGGGCTCATCGACCGGATTCTCCAATCTTCAGATTGTTGAAGCAGCTCGCAAGGTGACAGGACATCCGATCCCACTTGAGCTGGCCGATCGCAGACCAGGAGATCCAGATACCCTGATCGCATCCTCTGAGAAGGCGCGTGCAATTCTCGGCTGGCAACCAAAATTTGACAATATCGAAACCATCATCCAAACAGCCTGGGCTTGGCATTCCAGCCACCCAGATGGCTACAATGATCGATAAGGAGGGACTGCGAACATCATTTTTGAGGCTTTTCTAATAACATCTAAAACGACAGTTGATCTTGCTAAATGACTCATTTCAGAAATCAGTCATTTCCTTAACCATCATAAAATAGTGAGGGATTCAAAATGAATAAAACCACAAAATTGTTAGCCGTCTTCTTGACAGCGGGTCTTCTTTTAGCTGGTTGCGGACAAAAAGAGAGTACGAAATCTACTAGTCCATCGTCCACTAAAGCGACCAGTAAAGCAACAAGCAAATCATCTGCTAAAGAAAAGAAAAAAGAGTCATCAACTGATGAAAGCAAAAAAGAAGATGCTCTAGCAGGTGCACAAAAAACCGTTCTTGAAACGAGTGATGAAGCAGGTAAGACCACTGTAACCTTGTATTACAAGGGAGATACCTTGTTAGTACAAGAAAAAGTTGATGATTACGATGTCTCAAAAGTACCTGGTGAGAACCCTCTTGAAACCATGAAAGAAGCCGTTGCTAAGAGCCAAGAAAAATTCAAAGATCTGATGGGCCATGGATTTGAACTGACATCAGAATACAAAGACGGAATCTTTTATATTCGCAATACTATTGATTACACAAAAATCGATTTTAATAAATTAAAAGAAATCGTCCCAGGCTTTAATCCCCTAGATGACAAAACAGTTAGTTATTCAGTAACGAAAGACAGTCTTATCAAGGGCGGAATGGTAGAAAAATAAACAAAATGGAGAGCAGCTCAGTTTGCTGCTCTCTTTTTTTGTTTTGGTATGAATTCATGGGCATATTTTGGTAAAATAGGATTTAAGGAAAAGAGTATTTAAATGAGTGATATCTTTTTAGAGAGTGCAAATCATGATTTGCATTTGTATGAATAAAATCCTTAGTTGAGTGATTACAGTTAAGAAGTCCACTGACGAGTAGGAAGTATTGAGAAGATCAATCCAGTATACTTATGCACTGATCAAACGATTCATCTCTTTTGAAATTAAAGATGTAATAGAAGGGGTTGGAAGAAATACAATTAAATATAAAAAAGAGGCTGGGACAAA